>JAFXYJ010000050.1 GCA_017541825.1 Oscillospiraceae bacterium
GAAGCAGAGAAGCACGAGCACCATCATCACCACGAGCACGGCGAGGATTGCGAGTGTGAAGAGTGCAAGGGCCATCACCATCATGACGACGATGAGGATGAGCACGAGCATCATCACCATCATCACCACGAGGACGACGAGGAGTGCGACGATCCCGAGTGCGAGTGCCACCACCATCATCACCACGCCGACGAGATCTTCACCAGCTGGGGCATGGAGACGCCGAAGAAGTTCAGCGAGGAGCAGCTGCGCGCGATCCTGGCCCGGCTCGACGACAGCGAGCGCTTCGGCGCCGTGCTGCGGGCCAAGGGCATCCTGGACGCCAGCGACGGCCAGTGGCTGTACTTTGACTATGTCCCCGGCGAGATCGACCTGCGCCGCGGCGCCGCGGCGGTCACGGGACGCTTCTGCGTGATCGGCTCGAAGCTGAACGAATCCGCCCTGAAGGAGCTGTTTAACCTTGGCTGACAGACGCAGCGCCCCCCGGGATGTGCCGGTGTACCTGTTCACGGGCTTTCTCGAGGGCGGCAAGACCAAATTCATCCAGGAGACGCTGGAGGACCGGCGCTTCTGCAACGGGGAGCGCACCCTCCTGCTGGTGTGCGAGGAGGGCGAAGAGGAATACGCCCCCGACCAGTTTGCCGACGACAGTGTGCAGATCCGCGTGCTGGAGGACAAGAGCGAGCTGACGCAGGAGAATCTTGCCCGCTATGTGCGCGAGACCCGGGCCGAGCGCGTGGTCATCGAGTACAACGGCATGTGGATGCTCGACGAGCTGTATTCCGCCATGCCCGAGGGATGGATGGTCTACCAGGAGTTCATGTTTGCCGACGCCCGCACGATCCTCAGCTACAACAGCAACATGCGCAACCTGGTCTACGACAAGCTCAAGAGCTGTGAGCTGGTGGTCTTCAACCGCTTCACGCCGGACCTGGACAAGATGGAGTACCACAAGCTGGTGCGCGCCGCCTCCCGCCGTGCGGACATCGCCTATGAGGCGCCGGACGGGAACGTGGTCTATGACGATATTGAGGACCCGCTGCCCTTCGACCTCAACGCCCCCATCGTGGAGATCGGCGACGACGACTATGCCGAGTGGTATCGGGACATGAGCGAGGAGCCCAAGAAGTACGAGGGCAAGACCGTGCGCTTCAAGGGCAAGTCCCTGGTGCGCCGCCGCCTGCCGGTGAACACCTTCGTGATCGGCCGGCATGTGATGACCTGCTGTGTGGAGGATATCCAGTTTGCGGCCCTGGTCTGCAAGTGGGACAAGGCCGATACCGTGACGGACGAGGGCTGGATGATCCTCACCGCGAAGATCAACTTCCGCTTCTCTCCTGCCTACGGGCGCAAGGGGCCGGTGCTGACCTACATCAGCCACGAGCCCTGCCAGGCCCCGGAGCAGGCCGTCGCCACCTTCTATTAAAGATTTGATTCGGGAGGACAAAGCATGAACCGCTCAACGATTCTTTCCGTGGCGATCAGCGTGGTGCTGATCATCTGTCTGATCTTTGTCCTCCGCTCCTGCTTTGCCGTGCGGAGCATTCCGGAGCCGACGCCCCTGCCCTTGCCGAGCGCGGAGCATTTTCGCACGCCGGCACCGGTGCCGACCTTCGAGCCGCTGCCGACGGCGACCCCAACGCCGGCTCCGACGGCAAACCCGGAACCGCTCTCCTTTGCCAGGGAGCACGGCTTCCGTTTTGACGCCCCGGAGCCCTACAGCATCCCGGCCGTTCAGGCGGCCTCCCTGCCGGAGGCGGTCTGCAGACCCGTCTGGGCGAAGGTCTCCGCCCCGCGCATCACCCGTTCGGGGCCGGATGCGGAGGGCCTTGTCACCTGGCAGATCCGCTATACCACCACGGTGGACACCGGCTTCTCCATGCCCGCGGACAAGAGCTGCGATGCCTTCTGTGTCCTCATGAACGGCTACGATCTGTTCGACTATGAGACCGGGCGGATGCTCAACAGCCGCGACAGCACGGATCTGCGGGACGAGCGCAGCTACTCCCGGACGACGACCCTGCCCGGCGAGTCTGGGGCCATCACCGTGACGGTGACGGAGGATACGCTGTGCACCTGGGACAAGTGGCAGGTCACGGAAAACGAGGGTCGGGCCAACGCTGCCGGTCATGCGGCGGTGGATACGTGCCTGACGGTCCGCGCCCCCGCGGACTATCACGGGCTGATCCTCGGGCTGGATCTGGTGAATGCGCTGGACATCCCCGCGGATCTCTTCTCGACCCGGCCGGCTGCCGGGATACCGACCGAATACTGGGACGGAAACGCCGCGGACTGGATCTTCCTGAAGGCGGAGGACTGCGTGGAAGCGGTAGCTGCGGAGGCAGCAGCCCCGGCTGCATGAACGCGGAAATAAAAAAGGATCTCTGCAAAACCTTGGTTCTGCAGAGATCCTTTTTTGCTTGAAATGAGAGAATCATACTAATCTTCTATAAAACGCTATGAAAGCGTTTTTATAGCGCCGCAGGCGCGTAGAAGATTGTATGAGACGTGTTTTGTGCCGGACGGCACAAAACTGGCAGCGCGCCTAAAGCGCGATGCCTTTTCCATAAAACACAGTGTTTTATGGAAAAATAGTATAACTAAAACTCCACACGCATGAAATGCGTGTCTGCAAAACAAGGTTTTGCAGGAAAAGCACATGATAATGTGTTTTTCGGAGATACCGTTGCAACGTCGTCTCCACTTGACACAAAATGTGTGTCAAGTGCGGGCGTTCGCCCGCTTCCGTCCGCCGATGGCGGACGTGGAGACAAAGTTATCAGACCGCGCCGGGCTTGCCCAGCATGCGGAACATGTTCTTCTTGTAGGCCTCCACGCCCGGCTGGTCGAAGGGGTTGACCTGGGACATGTAGCCGGAGATGGCACAGGCCAGCTCGAAGAAGCAGACCATGGCGGCGAAGCCCTCTTCGTCGCGCTTGGGGATCTCGATGACGATGTTCGGCACGCCGCCGGAGACATGGGCGTCGCGCACGGCGTCGGCGGCCACGCGGCAGACCTCGGCCACGTCGCGCCCGGCGATGTAGTTGAGCCCGTCGGCGTTGCCCTCGTCAAAGGGGAAGGCGTAGGAAGTGCGGCTCTCGGTGAAGCGGACGATGGACTCCATCAGCATCCTGGGGCCCTGCTGGATGTACTGGCCCATGGAGTGCAGATC
>JAFXYJ010000051.1 GCA_017541825.1 Oscillospiraceae bacterium
ACTTCTGCCGCCAGAGGACGGATTTCATTCATGGCACGGCCATCAACACGCTTGCCGGCCAGCAGCCACTTCTTGACAACCTTCTTCTGCAGCTTGTAGAGGATCTCGTCCATATACTGCATCATGTCGGGGTGATCGGCTTCATATTTTTCCTGCATGGCGGTGATCCACTCGTTGACGCGGGCCTCGCGGACGTTCTTGTCGTCGGTGTCCATGCAGTACTCCATGCCGGCGAATTCGTTTTCGACCAGCAGCTCGAACAGCTCGTCGTCAAAGGCGGCGTGCTCATAGGAGAACTTGGGCTTGCCGATTTCGGCGACCATGCGGTCGATGAGGTCGAGCATGGGCTGGACTTTCTCATGGGCCTGCACGATGCCCTCGTACATCACGTCCTCGGGGACCTGATCGGCCTCGGATTCGATCATGATGATCTTTTCGTGAGAGGCGGCGATCGTGGTGGTCATGCGGTTGGTCGCCTTCTCGGCGGCAGTGGGGTTGAACAGATACTTCTCACCGTCCCAGCCGAGGACGATGCCGGCGATGGGGCCGTTGAAGGGGATATCGGAGATCGCCACCGCGGCGGCGGCGCCGATCATGGCCGTGATCTCCGGGGAGCAGTCGCGGTCCACCGCCAGCACTTCGCAGGCGATGACCACGTCGTTGCGCAGATCGGAGGGGAACAGCGGGCGCATGGGTCGGTCGATCAGACGGCTGGCCAGCACGGCGTTGAGAGAGGGGCGTCCCTCGCGGCGGTTGAAGCTGCCGGGGATACGGCCCACGGCATAGAGCTTTTCATTGAAATCGACGGCGAGAGGGAAGTAATCGATCCCGTCCTTGGGGCGGGCGGAAGCCGTGGCGGTGACCAGCACGCGGGTTTCTCCGTAGCCCACGAGCACGGCGGCGTTGCACAGCTCGGCCATTTTGCCGACCTCCATAAAGAAGGGACGGCCGCAGTAATCCATTTCATACCGCTTGAAATTGGGGAATTCCTTGTGTTTGATGATCATTCTTTCGTTTCTCCTTTACACACTGCGATCAGACTTTGTCCGACAACTTGAAAAATAACAGTAAAAAACGGAGGGACATATTCATTTGTCCCTCCGTTAAACCTTCATATCCCTCGGCGGCGGCGATCCGGCTTACTTGCGGATGCCAAGCTTCGCAATGATCGCGCGGTAACGCTCGATATCCTTGCGAGACAGATAATCGAGCAGACGGCGGCGCTTGCCGACCATCTTGTACATGCCCAGACGGCTGTGGTCGTCGTTGGGATGCTTCTTGAGGTGCTCCGTCAGCTGACGGATGCGCTCGGTGAGGATGGCGATCTGGACTTCGGGAGAGCCAGTGTCATTCTCGTGGGTCTTGTTGTCCTCGATGACAACGGTTTTCTGTTCTTTGGTGATCATGCTGTCGTTTCCTTTCATGTTTTTTGCATTCCGTCCGGGCCAGGTCACGGCTGAAAGGCGGCCAATAACTGGGCTCGGCGGTCAAACGCTCGTATATGATAGCACGCCGTTCCGGGTTTGTAAAGCAAAATCTACAATTCTTTATCATATTTTTTGGGTATCCGGACGGAAAACAGGATGTCCTCCTCTGTTTCCGCAAGGGAAAACTCTATCCCCGGCATCCCGGCGCGAAGTTTTTCCAGTTCCGCGAGAAGGGGAGCAAACGGCGCGTCGGGACTGCTGCGGCAGCTCATGCATTTTTCCACATAGTCTTCGGTCTCGGCGACCGTCAGCTTCCCGCGGAGGATCGTCTCCGCCGCCGCGAGCTGCGCCGACTCGTCGCACAGACGGAGCAGCGCCCGGGCATGCCGCTCCGACAGACCGGAGGCGCGGAGCTTTTCGATCACCGGGGCAGGGAGCTTCAGCAGCCGCAGCCGGTTGGCGACCGCGGCCTGGGAACGGCCGAACTTTTTCGCGCAGGCAGACTGTGAAAGGCCGGTCAGTTCGATGTACCGGCGGAGCGATGCTGCGTCCTCCCAGAAGGAGGCCCCGGGACGCTGCAGCGCATCCTCCAGCCGTTCGCACTCGTCCTCCTCCGGCAGAGAAAACAGCCTGCGGCTCCATACGATGCGCGGTTCATATTCTTGCTCGGACAATCAACGCGCCTCCCGGGGACGAGCTGCTTCCAGTATAAAAGACGCCGGCTGCGGAGGCAGACGAACACTGGAAAGGATATAATCATGGTTTAAGGCGCAGTGTACCGGATTATACGAAATCCGGCTCATCCCTGCGGTCGGCCATTACAGCAAGAATTATTTTGTAATCAAATTGACATTTTTATTGATTTGTGTTACGTTGACTGTATCGAAAGGAGATCATTCCATGAAAAGAATTCTCCGTATTCCCATGCTGCTCGCGGTGCTGCTTGCTCTGGCGCTGCTGAGCGGATGTTCCGTGACCCCCGACGACGTGCTGGACGTGATCGCGCCTACCGAATCGCCCGCTCCCGGAGCCGATCTGACCTTTTCCGGCGTTGTGGAGCAGGAAGCGGAACCGCTGTATATGACATATACGGATCTGGACGGCACCTTCTGTCCGTTTTGGGCGGAAAAGGACGGGGACAGGACCGTCGTATCGCTCACGCAGCTGAGCCTGATGACCCGGGACGGCCGTCCCGCGCCCGCGGAGATCACCCGCCTGAACAACGAGGACGGCAGCACGAGCATCCTCATCCGGCTGCGGTCCGATCTCGTCTGCTCGGACGGAACGCCGTTGGATGCCGACGATCTGCTTTTTTCGCTGTATGTCATGCTGGATACCGATTACGAGGGTCCCTATCAGCTCAAGACGCTGCCGATCCGCGGCCTTTCGTCATACTGGAACGGTATCGACGCGGACATGTATTCCAAATACGTGTTCCTGTATGACGACACCTACCGGAACGGCACCTACGACAAGGATTTTAAAGATGCGCTGGATAAGGCGGCCAACGAACTCAAGCAGCAGGGCGTTCCCGAGGACCGCTGGATGAACAACACCGCCTACCGGGAGGCTTACCAGGATCTGCAGTCATACGACACCGAGCGCGCCGAAGAGATCAGGACTGCCGTGGAGGCCGCCTGGAAACAGGACTCCTACGCTCTGGTGGACTATATCATCTCCACCTACAGCTCCACGATCACGCTCGGCACCAAGTATACGATCGACGAGATCCGCGAGTTTGAAGGTCTGCAGGTGATGTGCGCGATGCGCGAGCGGCTTTTCGGCTCGCTCAACGACGACGGATCCTTCACCAGCTCCAGCGGGAAAACCTGGGATCTGCTGACGGATTTCCCGACGATCGATGATTTTTACGAGGAGACCTACGCCGCCTACAAGGGCGACGCCGAGCAGTACTGGCTGATCGAAGGCGTCGGCAGACCGAACATGCTGGAAACCGTTGAAAACGAGCTCGTGCTCAAATGGGCCTCGGAGGACCCGGAGTGGCACGGACCGGTGAACGCGATCTCCGGCATCGAGAAGCTCGACGATCTGACCGTTTCCGTCACGTTCGATTACTGCGACGATATCGTGGCCTACACGCTGACGGATATATATATCGCGCCCTTGCATGTCTACGGCGACACGGAAAGCTTCGATATCGAAAAAGAATCCTTCGGCTTCACCAAGGGCGACCTGATGAACGTGATGCTCAACGCCAAGATCTCCATCGGCGCGGGAGAGTACGTATACAGGCTGACGGATATCCGCACCGTGTATCTGGATGCCAGCGAGAGCTTTTATCTCGGGAAAAACGAGACGCCTGAGATCATTCTTTCCAAAGGGTGATGCCGGCTGTCCCGCATGAACAAGATATGGACCGCCCGACCGGAAACGAACCCCGGCCGGGCGGTTCCTTCTGCTGAAAAAAAAGTCCGCAGAGAAGGATTCTCTGCGGCAAAACAGGGTCGTGGGATAAAGATATGAGCTGCTCGGGTCGGAGAGGGGCGCTCTCCGATCATCGGATAAGCTGTGATTTGAGGATACAGCCTGTCCGCGGATTTGTAAAGAGCGAAAAAGGTCGATCCGCCACTTCTTTTGACGAACGCATAAAAAAGCCGTTCGTGGGTATACTTTGCACACGCGGCCGTATGCCGCGATAGTCGATGGAAGGAGCGATAATATGGTCATGGACAGGATCGCCCTGGCGCTCGCGATCATCGGCGGGCTCAACTGGGGCAGTGTCGGCCTGTTCCGTTTCGACGTGGTAGCGTATCTGTTCGGCGGCCAGACAGCGACGGTCAGCCGGGTGATCTATACGCTTGTCGGGCTGTCGGCCGTCTGGTGTATTTCGCTGCTGTTTCGTGAACAGGACGAGCTGGACGAGAGGGCGTAAAGCTTTACGGGAAGCAGTCTGTACGTCAAAAGACTGCTTCTTACATATTAATCTCAAAATTGACATCGATGGCGCACTATGATAATATGAAAAAAACAAAATCGGCGTACAGGGAGTGAGAAAATGGCTGATCTTGATAACCTTGTACCGGAAAACGGCAGCCCCGTTCCGGAGGACGGTCCGCCCGAAGGACAGAACCCGGCGCCTCCGGGATCCGGCCCGGCAGAGGAAGCCGCAAACACGCCGGAGAACGACGCGGGGCCCGCGCCGGAGACGGCGGAGGAGCGCCTCAACGCGATCGGCGAGGAAGAGAGCGCCGCGCTGAGCGAGACGATCACCGAGAGACTCTTTGAAGCGGAGGCCGCCCCGGTGGTCCAGGAGGAGGATAAGCAGCCCGACGCGCCGGGAAAGCCCGCACCGGCCGGCAAGGAAGGGGATGGCTCGGGCGTCAACGGCGTCATGGTCGGCATGTCGCTTTGCGACGCGGTGATCCAGTCCGTGGGTACGGACCGGTTCCACGGCGGCGTGCGTCCGGACAATATCTCCGTTCGCGACGGGCAGGTGTTCCTCGGCAGCACGTTAAAGCACGGTGTGGGCGAGTTCACGCCTCAGGAGCTGGAATACATGGCGCCGGAGCTGTTCTGGGACGGCATCCGCACGCCGGCCAGCGACGTCTATTCCATAGGCCTCGTGCTCTATTCGCTCTATAACTACGGGCGGCTGCCCTTCTGGCCCGCCGCCGGCGCCATCACGCCCAACGCAAGGGCCAGCGCCCTGCAGAAACGCATGAGCGACGAGGCGCTGACGCCGCCCGCCAACGCGGACGCCGAGCTGGCCGCCGTCATCCTTCGCGCCCTGGCGTTTCGTACCGAGGAGCGCTGGCAGGACGCCGAGGAGCTGCGCAACGCCCTGGGGACCTGTGACGCCTCCGATTCCTCGGTGGATATCTCCCTGACCATGACGGGACTGCTCGCGAGGAACACCGATCAGAAGAGCGCGGACGCCGGTTCGTCCGGGGCCAAATCGCATACATATTATGATGATGTCGAGCTCAACACAGGCAGAAAGCCGATCCGCCGCCGCAACCTGTCCTGGCTGTGGATCCTGCTGGCGCTGCTGCTGATCGCCGGCGCGGTGCTGCTGCTGGTCAACGACAATTTCAAGCTCGGCGGAGGCACGCCCGAGCCCACAGCCACAGCGGAGCCCACGGAAGCTCCCACGCCGACGCCTACGGCGGAGCCCACGCCCGAGGTCACCGCGACTCCCGAACCGACCAAACGGCCCTCCGGCCCCAAATACGTCGTCTATCGGGAGAACGTGAGCTGGTCCGAGGCCGTGAAGCGCTGTGAAGAGCTCGGCGGCTGGCTGGCCATTCCTGCCAATGAGGAGGAGCTTGCCTCGATCTCCCGCTTGTGCAACAATGAGATGCTGACCTTTGCCTGGCTGGGCGCCTCGCGTCAGCCCGACGGAAGCTGGCTGACACCGGCAGGGGAGGAGATCACCTTCTTCCGCTGGAGCGAGGGCGAGCCATCGTTCATCGACGCCGGAGACAACGTGGCGGAGAACTATCTGCTGCTGTGGAAACGCGGAGAGAACGACTGGCTCTACAACGACAGCCGGGAGAATCCTCTCAAGGATTACGGCTTCCTCTACCGCGGGAACATCGGCTTCGTATGCCAGATGTGGTGAACGGATAACCTTTGAAAAGCAAAAGGAGCGGATCGGACGATCCGCTCCTTTTTGTTATGCTGTCCGTCAGATGTCGAGTATGCCCAGGATCACGATGCCGAACACGACCAGCAGGATGCAGCCATAGTGCTTTGCCGACAGCTTTTCCTTGAGAAAAATCCGGCTCCAGAGCACCGATGCCACACAGTAAGAGGAAATGATCGGCGCGGAGAACGCCACATGCTCCGTATCGGCAAGCGCGTAGATATAAAAGAACTGCCCGATGGTCTCGAATACGGCGCCGGTGTATTCAGGGACCTCCTGCCGGGGAAAAAGCTTCTGTCTGCGGATCCCCAGGACATACACGGCGCAGCAGATCCCCATCAGGAGGAACGTGAGCTCATAGGCCACGTTGCACGCATCCGCCAGTTCATCGCCGAGCTTGTCGAGCACGATGCTGTCGGCAAAGGTGCCCAGCGCGTCCAGCAGGCAGTAGACGATGGGGATCGCGATGGCGATCCAGCTCTTGGCGTAGTGATGATTGGAGGCGTCCTGCCGCGCGCGGCGCAGCTCCTCGTCCTCGTGGGCTTCCGTGAACCCCAGCGCAATGACGCCGATACATACCAGCGCCACGGCCAGGAGCGCCACAGGCGGAAGATCCTCGCTGATCCCGGCGGTGATGAGGGTCAGGACCGCTACGATAGCGCCGGAGCTGTTGCAGATCGGCGACGAGATCGAGAGCTCTATATATCGAAGTCCGAGATAACCGATCGCCATGGACAGAATGTAGAGCATGGATACAGGCAGATAGGTGAGAATGATATCCCAGGTGATCGGAACGTCGTTGATAAAGATCTCATATGCGGCGTGCAGACCCATCACGACACCGACGGCCATGACCATTTTCAAATGAGAGTATTTGTCCCCGGCATCCTGGCAGCCGATCTTAGAGAACAGATCCGAACCGCTCCAGCAGATCAGCGCGATAACAGCAAACCAAAACCACATTTGAAAAAACGCATCCTTTGCTCGATAATGACAGCACATGTGCTGACTTAAGAATATACATGGTGAGGAACCTGTTGACAATAGACGAAAACCGTATTCGGAGAAAAATGATGCAATATGCGAATGAACTTTTGCGTTTTCAACACATTTCTGTGAAAAAACACGATTGACGCGCCGTCCTTTCTTATGTTAATTTGATAAAAAACAAAAGAATAAATGCGACGACGGAAAATCGTATCCCAGAACAGCGGTGCAGAGAGTCGGTGGCCGGTGCGAACCGATCCAATGTTGGGAGAACGTCTGATTCCCGAGCATGGTCCGCGAACGCCTGCGTCAGTAGCGGATCACGGTCAGCCCCGTTACCGGCTGTGGATTTGTTGGAATCCGAGAGAGATTCCCGTCTGTGCGCGGGAAATCAGGGTGGTACCGCGAGAAACAGCTCGCCCCTGAGGCCATACGGCTTCAGGGGCTTTATTGTTTTCAGGAGGAATGAACATGGAGACGATCCGCATCAGCGACATCACGATGAAACAGATCAAAAAGACCGGGGCGGCGACGCTGACCTTCAAGGGAAAACTGGAGATCGCAAAGCTGCTTGACAAGCTGAACGTATCTGTGATCGAACTGGAAGGGCTTTACGGCACACGTGCCGATACGCTGCGGATCAAATCCATCGCGACGGCGGTCAAGGGCAGCATTGTGGCCGTGCCGGTCGAAATGAACGATCCGTCGGTGGACGCCGTATGGGAGGCGCTCAAAGAGGCGCGGCATCCCAGGCTGCAGGTCGTGGCTCCGGCGAGTACCGTTCAGATGGAATATGTTTCCCACAAAAAACCCGACGCCATGCTGGCCGATATCCGCCGGACGGTCGCCGCGTGTGCGGCGCGCTGCGGCGATGTGGAATTCATCGCCGAGGACGCTACCCGCAGCGAGCCGGAATTCCTGCGTACCGTGATCCGCGCGGCCATCGAGGAGGGCGCATCCACCGTCACGGTATGTGACGCCGCAGGCACGATGCTGCCGGATGAGTTTTCCGCTTTTGTCTCCGGGATCATCGCAGACGTTCCCGAGCTGAAGGATGTGACGATCGGCGTGGCCTGCTCCAACGCCATGGCCATGGCAGACGCCTGCAGCGTGGCGGCCGTGCAGGCGGGCGTGCGGGAGATCAAGACCACCGCCGTCGCGGCCGATACGGCCCTGCTGTCCAACGTCGCGGGCATCATTTCGGCCCGCAGCGAACTCTTCGGCGTCGGCTGCCCGCTGCATATCGTGGAGCTTCGTCGCATCGCCGGGCAGATCGCGTGGATGTGCCAGACCAGGCGCAGCAAGACCTCTCCCTTTGACGATGGCGTGCAGGAGCGGGACGAAGGCCTTGAGCTCTCGCTCAGCGACAGCGCGGACGACGTGATCAAGGCCGCCAGACAGCTCGGCTACGATCTCGGTGCCGACGACGCGCAGGCCGTATGGGAGGCGGCCAAAGAGGTCCTGCGTCACAAGGAGAGCGTCGGCACGCGGGAACTGGACGCGATCATCGCCTCGGTGGCGCTGCAGGTGCCGCCCACCTATCAGGTGGAGAGTTATCTGATAAACAGCGGCAATCAGATTTCCGCCATGGCACACCTGAAGCTCAGCCACCACGGGCGCAGCGACGAGGGGATCGCCCTGGGCGACGGTCCCATCGACGCGGCCTTCCTCGCCATCGAACAGATCACCCATCATCACTATGAGCTCGACGACTTCCAGATCCGCGCCGTCACCGAAGGCCATGAGGCCATGGGCGAGACCGTCGTGCGGCTCGTGTCCAACGGCAAACTGTATTCCGGCCGGGGCATCTCCACAGATATCGTCGGTTCGAGCATCCAGGCGTACATCAACGCCCTCAATAAAATCGCTTATGAGGAGG
Source organism: Oscillospiraceae bacterium (assembly GCA_017541825.1). Classification (GTDB taxonomy): domain Bacteria; phylum Bacillota; class Clostridia; order Oscillospirales; family Oscillospiraceae; genus Apopatocola. The sequence goes on from JAFXYJ010000051.1 coordinate 8,900, forward strand.
CGGAGGAATGAAGCTCTCGTTTTCGACCCGCGGCTGGCAGCATCTGAGCTGGGAAGAGACAATCGCGACCGCGGAGGATTCCGGCCTGGCCGGCATCGAGGTCTATGACCTGCCGAAACGGGAGGACCTGTACGCCCGCGGCGGCGCCTTCCACCGGTACAATGTGATCGCCACCGCGCGCAAGCTCCGCGAAACGGGCCTGACGGTGCCCTGCCTGGACACGCCCCGCGATCTGTCGCTCGAGGGCGGCGCGGACGGTCTGCTGCCGCTTTTCGAGACCGCGAAAAATATGACGATCCCGTATGTCTCCTGCGTCGCGATCCTCGGCGGGGAAGAGACGGTGCGCCGGCAGCTCGCCGCGCTGCTGCCGGAGGCGGAGCGGCTCGGCGTCACGCTGCTCATCAAGACCACCGGCATCTACTCCGATACCGCCAGGCTGCGCGCGCTGATGGACGAATTCGCCTGCGATCAGCTGGCCGCGCTGTGGGATTTTCACCATCCCTTCCGTGACAACGGGGAGGACGCGGACACCACGATCCGGAATCTCGGCGCCTATGTGAAGCATGTCCATCTGCGTGATTCTCACGACTCCGGCGGGTACGATATCATCGGCGAGGGCTCCCTGCCCATCCAGGATATGATCCGCGCGCTGAGCTCCATCGACTACGACGGCTTCATCTCGCTGGAGTGGAAGCCGGAGTGGATGGAGGAGATGGACGATCTGAGCATCATCCTGCCGCACTTCGTAAACTACATGAGCCGTTTCGAGAATACGCGCGGCATGAAAAAGCGCCTTTATCCCAACCATGACGGCACCGGAGAGTACGTGTGGAAAAAGGATGAGCTGATCAATCTGACCTTCTCCCAGGTCCTCGACCGCATGGTGGAGGAATTCCCGGATCAGTACGCGTTCAAGTATACGACCCTGGACTATACCCGCACCTATGAGGAATTCCGCGAGGATGTGGACAATTTCGCACGGGCACTGGTATCGATGGGCGTCCGTCCCGGCATGAAGGTCGCCATCTGGGCCACCAACGTCCCGGCGTGGTATATCACCTTCTGGGCGACGGTGAAGATCGGCGCCGTGCTCGTAACGGTCAACACCGCATACAAGATCCACGAGGCGGAGTATCTGCTGCGGCAGTCGGACACCCACACGCTGGTCATGATCGAATCCTGTCTTGACTCCGACTACCGCCGGATCATCAATGAGCTCTGTCCGGAGCTGGCCGGTCACGACAGGGAAAAGCCGCTGCACAGCAAACGCCTTCCGTTCCTGCGCAACGTCATCACCGTGGATTTCCGGCAGCCCGGCTCTCTGACCTTCGAGGAAGCCATGGCCCGCGCCGACATGGTCCCGCCGGAGACGATCCGGGACATGGCCGCCAGGGTGCGGCCGGACGACGTTTGCAATATGCAGTACACCTCCGGCACCACCGGCTTCCCCAAGGGCGTCATGCTGACGCATTACAATGTCGTCAACAACGGCAAGTGCATCGGTGACCGCATGGGCCTGTCCACCGCGGACCGCATGATGATCCAGGTCCCGATGTTCCACTGCTTCGGCATGGTGCTGTCCATGACGTCCTCGATGACCCACGGCGCCACGCTCAGTCCGCTGCCGTATTTTTCCGCCAAATCCTCTCTGGCCTGCATCCAGCAGGAGAAGATCACCTGCTTCAACGGCGTCCCGACGATGTTCATCGCCATGTTCAATCACCCGGATTACCGGAAGACGAACTTTTCCTATATGCGCACAGGCATCATGGCCGGCTCCGGCTGCCCGCCGGAGCTGATGCGCCGCGCAGCGCAGCCCGACGAGATGAACATGCGGGGCATCATCAGCGTCTACGGCCAGACGGAGTCCGCGCCGGGGAGCACGATGTCCGCCTGGACCGATCCGATCGACGTGCGCTGCGAGACCGTGGGGTACGATTTCCCCCATGTGGAGTGCAAGATCATCGATCCGGAGACCGGTCTGGAGCTGCCCGACGGACAGACGGGCGAGTTCTGCTCCCGCGGCTACAACACCATGAAGGGCTACTACAAGATGCCCAAAGCCACGCTGGAGACCGTGGACAGCGAGGGATGGCTCCACTCGGGCGACCTGGCCTGCCGGGACGAAAACGGCAACTACCGCATCACCGGCCGCCTCAAGGACATGATCATCCGCGGCGGCGAGAACATCTATCCCAAGGAGATCGAGGAGTTCATATACACCAACCCCAAGGTGCGCGACGTACAGGTCATCGGCGTGCCCGACCGGAAGTACGGCGAGGAGGCCTGCGCCTGCATCATCCTGCAGGAGGGTGAGAGCATGACCGTGCAGGAGATGCACGACTACATCGCTGCCAGCATCGCCCGGCACAAGGTGCCGCGGTACATCGAATTCGTGGACGAGTTTCCGATGAACGCCGCGGGCAAGATCCTCAAATACAAAATGCGCGAGGACATGGCGAAAAAGCTGGGACTGGAATAAACCGCGCGCACAGGAATAAATATTTAAAAATTGATATTCTTTCTCTTGACAAAAGAAAAAAACTGTGGTAAGACTTGAGCAATTCGATCCACGTTTAAAGGCTTTGACGAAGACGGTCGAAGGGAACGCATGCAGAGAGCCGACGGTCGGTGCAAGTCGGCGGCGCGAACTTCACAGGACCCATCACTTCCGAGCCGGAGATCCGAAAGCCCCTGCGGCAAGTAGTTTCTCCCGTTAGCCCGCGTTAAGGGATAGGGTCTGTTGGGACCTGAAGCGGCAGTCTCCGGCTGCAATTTGAGTGGTACCGCGGGTTGTATTATCAGCTCGCCTCAAGTTTCTTGAGGCGGGCTTTTTTTGTCAGGAGGAGAAGGAAATGACAGTAGGGAACGCTACCAATACGCTGATGGACGTAGCGCTGCGTATCCGTGAGCTTCGAGAGATCATGGGCTACAGCACCGCACAGATGGCCGAACGTACCGGCATCAGCGAGGAGCAGTATCTGGAATACGAGAAGGGGGCGGAGGATCTTCCGTTCACCTTCCTGCATAAATGCGCGCTGGCGCTGGGCGTCGAGCTGATCCAGCTCCTGGAAGGCCACAGCGCGAAGCTCTCCAATTACACGGTTACCCGCCGGGGGATGGGTCTTGTCACGGCCATCGAAGATGGTATAATGATCCAGGATATGGCGGCGCTGTTCCGTCAGAAGATCGCCACGCCCTATTATGTGACATATCAGTATTCCGAGGAGCTGCAGGATCAGCCCATCCATACCACGACCCACGGCGGTCAGGAATTTGATATGGTCATCCGCGGCTCTTTGAAGGTACAGGTGGGCGACCACACCGAGATCCTCCGCGAAGGCGACAGCATCTTCTACGACAGCTCCACGCCCCACGGCATGATCGCCATTGACGGCGAGGACTGCGTGTTCCTGGCCATGATCATGGCCGCGGAAGAGGTCGAGGAAAAGACAGACGTCGAGGTCCGCGAGCACAAGGATGAGGAAGAGTCGCTGCTTTGCAGCAGATATATCCAGGCCACCGAGGACGAGAACCACCGCCTGACCGACATCCGCTTCACCGATGCGGACACGTTCAATTTCGCTTTCGATATCGTCGATGAGATCGGCCGCCGGGATCCCGACAAGCTGGCCATGGTGCACGTGTCCAACGACAT
>JAFXYJ010000052.1 GCA_017541825.1 Oscillospiraceae bacterium
GTGATGTACCTGACCGGCACCGACGAGCACGGACAGAAGATCGAGGAGAAGGCCAAGGCTGCCGGTGTGAGCCCCAAGGAGTTCGTCGACCGCATCGTCGAGGGCGAGCGGGGCGTCCGTGACCTGTGGAAGCTGATGAACATCTCCAACGACCGCTTCATCCGCACCACCGACGACTACCACGTAAAGTCCATCCAGCGCATCTTCCGCAAGATGTACGACAACGGCGATATCTACAAGGGCAAGTACGCGGGCATGTACTGCACGCCCTGCGAGAGCTTCTGGACCGAGAGCCAGCTCGTGGACGGCAAATGCCCCGACTGCGGCCGCGAGGTCAAGTATGCCGAGGAGGAGGCCTATTTCTTCCGCGCCAGCAAGTACGCCGACCGGGTGCGGGAGCTGCTGACCACCACCGACTTCCTCGAGCCGAAGAGCCGCGTCAACGAGATGGTCAACAACTTCATCGACTGCGAGGGCGGTCTGCAGGATCTGTGCGTTTCCCGCACCAGCTTCACCTGGGGCGTGCCCGTGGACTTCGACCCCGGCCATGTGGTGTATGTCTGGCTGGACGCGCTGTTCAACTACGTCACGGCCCTGGGCTACTGCAACGATGAATATGATGAGGTGGACAAGTACTGGCCCGGCGTGAACATCGTCGGCAAGGAGATCGTCCGCTTCCACTCGATCTACTGGCCCGCTTTTCTGATGAGCGTGGGCCTGTCGCTGCCCAGGAAGGTCTACGGTCACGGCTGGCTGGTCATCGACGGCGGCAAGATCTCCAAGAGCAAGGCCAACAAGAGCGTGAACATCATCGACCCCTACGTGCTCTCCGAGCGCTACGGGGTGGACGCGCTGCGCTTCTTCCTGCTGCGCACCTTCCCCTTCGGCTCGGACGGGAACTTCTCCAACGAGCTGCTCATCAACTGCATCAACGTGGACCTGGCCAACGATCTGGGCAACCTGCTCAGCCGGACCACCGCCATGGCGGGCAAATACTTCGGCGGCACCCTGCCCGCGGAGCAGGAGGCCGGCCCCGAGGACGCGGAGCTGCTGTCCATGCTGGGCGGACTGCGGGACAGATACGCCGAGCAGATGGACGTTTTCCAGCCCCAGAACGCCCTGGCCGAGGTCTTCCGCGTGATCTCCCGCGCCAACAAGTACATCGACGAGACCGCCCCCTGGGTGCTGGCCCGGGACGAGACGAAAAAACCCAGGCTAGCCAGGGTGCTCTACAACCTGCTGGAGAGCCTGCGCATCTGCGGCACGCTCCTGCGGCCCTTCATGCCCGGCAGCATGGACGCCCTCGCCGCCCAGATCGGCGCGGACGAGACGGCCATGGGCTGGGACGCCGCCGGAAAACTGAACGTCCTGCCCGCCGACGCCGCCGTTGCCAGGGGAGAGAATCTGTTCCCGCGCATCGACGTGGACAGGGAGCTCGCCGAGCTGGCCGCCCTGGCAGCGCCGGCAAAGGATCCCATCGAGCCCTTCCGCGAGGCCGTGCCCTTCGACGATTTCGCAAAGTGCGATTTCCGCGTGGTCAAGGTGCTCAAGTGCGAGAACGTGAAAAAGTCCGAAAAGCTGCTGCGCTTCGAGCTCGACGACGGCTCCGGCACCCCGCGGCAGATCCTCTCGGGCATCGCCAAATACTACAAACCCGAGGAGCTCGTGGGCAAGACCCTGGCCGCCATCGTCAACCTGCCGCCGCGCAAGATGATGGGCCTGGAGTCCAACGGCATGCTCATCTCCGCGGTGCATACCGAAAAGGGCGAGGAGAAGCTCGATCTGCTCATCCTGGACGACGCGATCCCCGCCGGCAGCGTGCTTTGCTGAATAAAGAACGACCCGGACCCCGCCGCGGGCTCCGGGTCGTTTTGTCTATGCGGCCGGCGCCGGGGGCCCGGAAAGTCTTGACCAACCGGCGGCGGAAGTGTTACTTTGAAAACAGAAACAACGACGAGCGAGGAGAAAGGACATGAAAGACTCCATTCACAAGTATTTTCGGGTGGGCACCCTCCAGTGGATGACCTATCCCCATCGGGAGCAGATGGACGCGCTGCGGGCGATCTGCTGCGATCCGTATTTCGACGTGATCGAGACGAAGGGCTACGGCGACCAGGACGCCGCGGCCCGGGCGCTGCTCGAACAGAGCCATCTGCAGGTCTGCTACGGGGCGCATCCCCATCAGCTCGCCGGCGGCTGGAACCCCAACGCCGTGGATGAGGACGCGCGCGCGTCGGCCGAGGCGCACCTGAAGGCCGCCATAGACGAGGCGGTGAGCATCGGCGCCTCGGGCTTTGCCTTTCTGGCGGGCAAGTGGCAGCCGGAGACCAAGGAGCAGGCTTTTGAACAGCTCCTCAAAACCACCCGCGCCCTGTGCGATTACGCCGGAGAGCGGGGCATTTTCGTGGAGCTGGAGATCTTTGACTACGATATGGACAAGGCGGTGCTGATCGGCCCCGCGCCGCTGGCCGCCCGGTTTGCCGGGGAGATGTACCTGACCCACCGGAACTTCGGCCTGCTGGCGGATCTGTCCCATTTTCCGACGACCTATGAGACCAGCCGCTTCGTCGTGCGGACACTGCGGCCCTATCTCACCCATTTCCACTTCGGCAACGCGGTGGTCCAGCCGGGCTGCGACGCCTACGGGGACAAGCATCCGCGCTTCGGCTATCCCGACAGCGCCAACGATACCCCCGAGCTGCTGGACTACCTGCGGGTGCTGAAGGAGGAGGGCTTTTTCAACGCCGAGGATCCGTATATCCTCTCCATGGAGGTCACGCCCCGGCCCGGCGAGGATGAGGAGATCGTCCTGGCCAACACCAAACGGGTGCTCAACCGCGCCTGGGCCCTGCTGGAGGACTGACGGCACGGCGCCGGGAGACGAAAGGAGAGGGAGAAGATGAAGAGCTTTGCCGTTTCGGGCATACTGCCGAGGATATCCTTCAGCGATGCCGGGCTGGCGCTCCCCGCCGCGGAGGCGCTGCTTGCCGGCGATGTGAACGCGATGGAGATCGATATGGCCCAGGCCGGGCCGGACGCGATCCGCGCCGTCCGGGAAGGCCGGCCGGAGATGTGCGTCGGCGCCGGGGGCGTCTCGTCCGCGGAGGACTGCGCCGCCGCGCTGGAGGCCGGGGCGCAGTTCGTCACGCTCCCGCGCTTTGACGTCAGGATCGCCGGTCTCTGCCTGCGGGAGGGCGTGGACGTGATCCCGACCTGCGCCGACGACACAGAGATCGCCGGGGCGGCGGCGCTCGGGGCGGAAACGGTGATGGTCGGCTTCCCGGACACCGGGACGGGCCTCCGGACTCTGCGGGAATGCTTTGAAAAGTACGAAAACCTGCGCTTCATCCCGCTGGACGTGAGCGGGGAAGCGCAGATCGGCAGCTATATCGCCTCCCCGGCGGTGGCCTGCGTCAGCACCGGCCGGATCGCGCCGCCGGAGACGCTCCGCGCGGGCGGGTGGGAAACGATCACGGAAAACTGCAGGACCGCGCGCCGCGCGGTGCTGGGCTTCGAGTTCGCCCACGTGGGGATCAACCGCCCCGACGAGCCGGCCGCGCGGAAGCTCGCCGGGCTCTTCGCGGAGATCTTCGGCTTCCCGACGGAGGAGAGGGTGAGCAACTCGATCTATGCCGGCGACGCCATCGAGGTGATGAAGCTCATGCAGCACGGCACCCACGGTCACCTGGCCATCCGCTCCAACAGCGTGGAGCGCGCGGCGGCGGAGCTGGAGAGAAAAGGTCTGCACCTCCGCCCCGGGACGGCCAAATACGCCCTGGGCCGGATGCGGGTCGTCTACCTGCAGGAGGAGTTCGGCGGCTTTGCCGTCCATCTGATCCAGCGGGAAGTGTAAAAAACGCCCGTCCGGTCTTCCGGGCGGGCGAGGGCTTATTTGGAAAGGGCGATCTCGTCCCGGATCCGGGCGATGAGCTTGTTCATGGCCAGCGACAGCGGCGCGTCCCGGTTGTTGGCCACCCCGATCGACAGCTTCCTGGGGTTGGGCCCGGCGATGAAAAACCGCATGGAATCCGGGTCGTGGAGGTTGCTGATGAAGGACCGGGTGGTCAGGACGCACATGCCCCAGACCTCCGCGAACTCGATGGCGGAGAAGTTGTTCCGGGCCGTCACGGCCACATTGGGCGTATAGCCGCAGTCGCTGAAGAGGTGTCGGGACAGCTCGCTGAACCGGGTGCCGCTCCCCCGCAGGACGAAGGGATCATGACTGAAATACTTCAGGTCGATGAGAGGGTAGTCCTTTGAATGACTGGCGGCGCCCAGCGCGGCCAGCTGATGCCCGGCGGGGATGCCCAGCAGCACGTCCTCCTCGAGGATGATGCTCGCCTCGATCCCCGGATTGTGCTTGGGCATGGTGATGAAGCCCAGATCGAGCTGGTTGACCTCCAGCCGGTTTTCGATCTCCTGCGAGCTCAGCTCGATGAGCGTGATCTCCACATTGGGATCCGATTTTCTCATCTTCCGGACCACGGGATAGATGTACGGGCGGATCTCCGTACAGGAAAAGCCGACGCGCAGCTCCTGATAGTCCTCGTTTTTGAACCGCGACAGCTCATTTTCCAGATCGTTTTTCAGGATCGCGATATCCTTGGAATAGTTGACGTACAGCTCCCCGATGGGAGTGAGAGTCAGCGGACGGCGTTCACGGAAAAACAGCTCCACGCCGAGCCGCTCCTCCAGACTGCGCAGGTACTTCGTCAGCGCCGGCTGCGTGATGTACAGCTCCTCGGCCGCCTTTGAAATGCTGCCGTGCTTGGCGATGGCGAGGATGTAGTCGATATCCTTGCATTCGATCATGACCGGACGGCCTCCTTCCGCGGCGGAAACCGGCTACTTATGATCGCCGGTTATATCATACTATAACTTTCGGTTACTTTACGGGGGCATTATCTATATTATATAATGATTAATACAAATAATCAATCCCTTTGAAACTCTGCGCAGCCGGGCGGGACTCAGCTGCGTCATTCCAATCCAAGGAGGCTGTTTTATGGCGGTAATCAATGCGGAAAAGTGTGTAGGCTGCCGAACCTGTCAGAAGTATTGCTCCGTGGATGCGATCAAGTATGACAAGGCCGCAAAGAAGTGTTATGTGGAACAGAACGAGTGCGTGGACTGCTTTGTCTGTCTGCGGCAGAAGGTCTGCCCCAAGGATGCGATCCAGCCTCCGGAGGAGATGGATTACTACCGTTCCTTCTGCCATGTGATGAGCGATCCCTGCGAGAACCACGGCGTCACGGGCGTCACCGGCCGCGGCACCGAGGAGGTCAAGACCAACGACGTCACCGGCCGCGTCAAGAAGGGCAGAGTCGGCTTCTGCATCGACATGGGCCGGCCCGGCGCGGGCGTCCGGTTCTATGACGTGGAGAAGGTGGCCATGGCCATCGCCGCCGCGGGCGTGAAGCTCGAAGGGCCGGAATGCACGCCGCTGGCCGCGCTGATGACCGACGTGAACACCGGCAAGCTCCAGGACGAGGTTCTCAACTACCGCACTCTCTCGGTGATCATCGAGGGCAACTGCGCCGACGAGGATTTCCCCAACGTGATGCGGGCGCTCCAGAAGGTCTCCGGCGAGATCGAATCGGTGTTCTCCCTGGGCCTGATCATGCGGGTGGACGAGAACGGATACAACGAAAACCTCAAGGCCCTTGACGAGCTGGGCATCCCCCAGCCCTACCGCGGCAAGGTCAACGTGGGCCTGGGCAAGCCCCTGTGCCTGGACTGACGGCCGGCGGAATCCACTCACACTGAGTAGAAAGGATCAGAAATATGTCTCATTCATTGCACCGCAGCGGCGATATTGAATCCCAGAAGAAGGATTTCGTCTGGTTCATGTACCAGACCAAGGGCGTCAACGACAAGAATATCAAGCCGAAGATGATGGTATACATCAACGCGGCGGAACGCCAGGGCTCCGAGAACTGGGGCGACGTCAAGACCGGGCCCATCACCCGCTTCGACCCCCAGGAGATCAAGGACAACATCACCGACAAGTCCCGCATCCGCGGCGTTTTCACCCGGCGCGACCAGGTCATCGGCTTCCTCAAGGAGGTCAAGGCCGCCGATCTGGATCAGTCCTGCATCATCACCGGCGTCCTCTCCGAGGTGATCCCCTGCTGCCACGAGGCCGGCGTGACGCCGCACTCGATCAACTTCTCCCTCGGCGTGTGGGGAAACAAGGGCATCCTGCCCGACGAGGACACGCTGGCCATCACCACCATGTGCGGTCACCATATGATCCCGCCCAAATTCGTCGAGTACATCATCGACCAGGTGGATAAGGGCAAGATGACCCCGCAGGAAGGCGCGGACCGGCTGTCCACCTTCTGCTACTGCGGCATTTTCAACCAGGTCCGCTGCGCGGATCTCATCGAGGAAGACGTAAAAAAGAAACGGGAGGCTAAAAATGGCTGATTACAGACTGGGCATTCTTCTGGGCGACGATATCGGACTGGAGATCGTCCCCATCGCCGTGGACGTGGTGAAGGCCGCGGTGAAGAACTATCCGCAGATCAACATCGACTGGGTGCCCCTGCCCATCGGGTACAAATCCTTCCTGGAGAACGGACACTCTCTCCCCGAGACAACCTTCAACACCCTCTTCGAGCTTGACGGGTGGATCCTCGGGCCCATCGGCCACATGGCCTATCCGAAGGACCCCAACTGCATCAACCCGCACCCCATCCTGCGCCGGCAGTTCGACCTGGCCAGCAACATCCGTCCGGCCAAGGCCTACCCGGGCATCAAATGCATCAACGACAAGACCGACCTTGTCATCATCCGCGAGAACAACGAGGGCTTCCAGCCCGACCGGAACATGTACAAGGGCACCAGCGACTGCATGCCCACCCCGGACATAGCCCTGTCCCTGCGCGTGATCACCCGGCGCAACTCCACCATGGTGGCCCGCACCGCCTTTGAGCTGGCCCGCCAGCGCAACGGCCTGAAGAAGGTCACCGCGATCCACAAGAATACCGTCTTCAAGCTGGGCTGCTCCCTCTTCCTGGAGGCCTGTGAGGCCGTGGCGAAGGAGTATCCGGACATCGAGTACGACACCTGCGTGGTGGACACCTTTGCCATGCGGATGCTCATGGATCCCACCCAGTACGACGTAGCCGTCACCACCAACATGTTCGGCGACATCCTCTCCGACGAGGCGGCCGGTCTGATCGGCGGCCTGGGCATGGCGCCCGGCCTGTCCGTGGGACCCAAGTACGTGATGGCGCAGGCCACCCACGGCTCCGCCCCCAAGCACGCGGGCAAGAACACGGCCAACCCCTACGCGATGATCATGTCCGCACAGATGATGCTCTCCTGGCTTGCCAACCAGCACCACGACGAGGACGGCATCCGCGCGGCCAAGGACATCGAGGACGCGGTCTATCAGGTCATCACCGAGCGCAAGGTCCTCACCAAGGACCTGGGCGGCACCGCCGGCACCCGTGAAATGGGCGCGGAGATCTGCCGCAAGCTTTCCTGATCCCGTTTTCTCTTGGGAAGAGCGATTTTCCCATGGAAAAAAATATTTTAAAAGAAGGAGAACCACACAATGAAGAAGTACATGGCGATCGTCCTGGCTCTGGTCATGGTGCTCTCCCTGACCGCCTGCGGCGGCTCCGGCAGCAACGCCAGCTCCGGCGGAAATGAAAGCGCCCCCGCGGCGGCCCCCGCCGACAGCGGCAGCACCCAGAGCGCACCGAGCAACACCGAAACCGCCCCTGTCGAGGCACCCAAGACCGACTACCCCACCAAGCCCGTGGAGGTCGTCTACCACTCCTCCGTCGGTTCCGGCGGCGACATCATGATCCGCGCCTTTGATCAGTCCCTGACCAACCTGGCCAAGGCCGGCGTGATCAACCACAAGGGCTGGACCGTCAACAACATGCCCGGCGGCTCCGGCGCCATCGCCTGGACCTACACCGCCGACGCCGAGCCCGACGGATACACCCTGCTGGGCGTTTCCTCCACCATCCTGACCAGCCCGCTGATGAACCAGATGGACGTCAACTACGAGTCCTTCGAGCCCATCGCCATCCTGCTGATCGACCCGATGGTCATCGCTGTCCCCGGCAGCAGCCCCTACAACACCTTTGAAGAGCTGGTCGAGGCCGCCAAGGCCGCTCCCGGCACCCAGAGCTGGGCGGGCGGCGTTGCCGGCGAGCTCGGCTTCGTGGCCGGCATGCAGGTCGAGAAGTCCTTCGGCATCGACATCAACCTCGTTCCCTTTGAGGGCGGCGGCGACGCGGCTGCCTCTCTGATGGGCGGTCATCTGGACGCCGCCATCGGCGAGTTCGCCGAGCTGTCCGAGGCTGCCGCTGCCGGCAGCATCAAGATCCTGGCTGCCTTCAACCCCCTGACCGTCGAGGGCTACACCGACACCCCGACCATGGCCGACCTGGGCCACGACGACATCAAGGTCACCAAGATCCGCGGCATCCTCGGCCCCAAGGGCATTCCCGAGGACGTCCTGGAAGTCATCCGCGGCCAGCTGAAGGCCATGCTCGATGAAGAGTCCTTCAAGGAGTACGTCGCGGCCAACGGCCTGATCGTCGAATGGCACGAGGGCGAGGACGCCATGAACCTCATGGCTGCGCAGACGGAGATGCTCAAGGCTTCCCTGGCGGAGGTCGGCGGCTGATCTCCCCCTGAACGGGAAAACTGTCTTTATAGCGTTTGAAGTGTCTTCCCACCGCGGGTTTCCGCGGTGGGAAGCGCGAAAAAGGAGAGATTTACCGTGTTCGACCGCACAGACCGTTATCTCGGTATCGTATTCATGCTCTTCGGGGGCGTCTGTATGCACAGCGCCTCCAAATGGCCGGTGATGTTCGCATCCGACCCGGCCGGTCCCGCGGCGATCCCCAGACTCCTTTGCGCGGGCATCATCCTGCTGGGTCTGATCCTGACCGTCGGCGGCTTCATGAAAAAGGAAAAGGCGGAAAAGCCCCTGATCACCGGCGTGGAGCTGCGCGTCCTGGCCGGGCTCACCGCCGTATGCATCATCTACATCCTGCTGCTCAAACCGATCGGCTATCTGCTGGCCACCCCGCTGCTGATCGCGTCCATCCTGCTCATCTGCGGCGACAGGAGCATCAAGCGGATCCTCCTGCTGAGCCTGATCGGCACGCTGGTGCTCTTCCTGCTGTTCTATTCCCTGCTTCGCGTCAATCTGCCGCTGGGCTTCATGCGCAAAGCGGTCAGCTCCGTCGTTCCGCGGCTGTAAGGAGGAAGAAGATGTTAGATAGTATTCTGATCGGCCTGCAAAACGTATTCAAGCCGGAGTCGCTCCTCCTGATCGCCTTCGGCGTGGCATGGGGCACCATCGGCGGCATGATCCCCGGCATCAACGCCACCATCGCCATGGCCCTGCTCCTGCCGTTCACCTATTCCATGGACCACACCGTGGCCGTCATGATGCTGGCCGGCGTTTACTGCGGCGGCGAGTACGGCGGCTCGATCCCCGCGGTCCTGATCGGCACGCCCGGCACCAACGCCGCGGCCTGCACCGTCATCGACGGTTATCCCCTGATGAAGAAGGGGAGGCCGGGACTGGCGCTGTATACATCCCTGATCGCGTCCTGCTTCGGCGGCCTGTTCGGCGCGACCGTGCTGCTGTTCACCGCCGTGCCTCTGGCCAGGGTCGCCCTGGCCTTCGGTCCTGCGGAGTACTTTGCCCTGGCCTTCCTGGGCCTGAGCATGGTCTGCTCCCTGGGCGAGAAGAACGTTTTCAAGGGCATTCTGGCCGGCTTCCTCGGCATTCTGATGTCCACCATCGGCTTTGACTCCTTCACCGGCGCCAAGCGCTACACCATGGGCATCCGCAATCTGAACAACGGCATCTCCATGGTGGCGCTGATGATGGGCCTTTACGCCATCACCGAGATGTTCGACCAGGCCCGGATCGCCCGTTCGGGCAGCGATCTGGAGCTGAAGGTCGAAAAGCCGGATATGAGCTTCCCCAAGTGGAAGGAGATCTCCCGCCTGATCCCCGAGCTGATCGGCTGCTCGGCCCTGGGCACCGTGATCGGCGTCATGCCCGGCGCGGGCGCCACGGCCGCCTCCTTCCTGGCCTACACCGAGGTCAAGCAGATCTACGCCAAGGAGGGCGGCTTCGGCGAGGGGAACACCCGTGGCGTCGCGGCCCCCGAGAGCGCCAACAACGCCGTCACCGGCGGCGCCATGGTCCCGCTGCTGGCGCTGGGCATCCCCGGCTCCAACTCCACGGCCATCATGCTCGCGGCCTTCTCCATCCACAACGTCCACTGCGGGCCGCTGCTGTTCCAGAACAGCCCGGAAGTCCCCTACGGCATCTTCATCTCGCTGTTCGTGGCGAACTTCGTCATGTTCTTTGTGGGATATCTGTGCATCAAGGGCGCCATGCGCATCGTGCTCATCCCCAAGCCCGTGCTGATCGCCATGGTCATCGCCCTGGTGTTCACCGGCACCTACGCCTACTCCGGCGAGGTGTTCTCAATGTACATTGCCCTGGCCTGCGGCCTGATCGGCGTGATTTTGCGGAAGTTCGAGATCCCCAGCGCGGCGGTGGTGCTCGGCTTCGTGCTCGGCTCCATCATGGAGGCCAACCTGCGCCGCGCTCTGATCATCTCCCTGGGCAGCTACTGGCACGCCTTCACCAACTCCACGCTCTCCTCGGTGCTGCTGCTGTTCTCCGTCGCCTCGATCGTGATGGCACTGGTGAACAACATCCGAAAGGGCAAATCCATCATCTGAGCTGATCCGGGAGGCAGGAATGGTCTTTCGATACACCTATACCCGCGAGGACTATCTGGAGGCCACGGCGCTGGAAAAGGCGAACGCCCATCAAAGCGCCGGGCTCTTCCAGCTGGTGCTGTTTCTGGCGGTGGGGAGTCTGGCGTATCTGAACATCTCCACGCTCCGCTCGTCTTTTGACCGGAACGACTCTGTCGCCTACGCCGCGGCCGCGATCGTGATCGCCCTGCTGATCCTGGACTATTCCCCGCGGATCGTCCCCGCGCTGACACTCCCGCTCAGACTGCGCTTCGGGCTGCTCCCGGAGGACATCTTCGGCGAGCGCGAGTTCGGCATGGAGGACCGGTATCTCTCGTTCCGATACCGGGGGGTGGAGACCCGCGTCGGCTATGAGGGCCTGGCGCGCGTCAATCACAACGAGGACACGGTGCTGTTCTATCTCAACAGCGGGGCGGTGGAGGCCGTGCCCATGCGCGCGCTGGGCACCAGTCTGGAGACGCTCGCCGAGATCGCCCGCCGCGCCCAGAAGGCCAACGCCCGTCAGAAGACGGCCCCGCTTCCGGCGTGGAAGGGGGAGGACGCCTCCCGCTGCACGGTGCCCATCACCGAGGCCGACGTGCTCCGGTGCAGCCGGTACGATACGCGCGTCCGGAGGGCGTGCCGGATGCGCTCGGGCATCACCTGGCTGTGGTTTTTCCTGCTGGCGCTGTGCGCCTGGGGCGCCGCCGTCGGGCTGACCCGCGGGCCGGGCGAGGGCCTGAGCTTTGAAAAATGGCTGCGGATCTTCTATATCCTGGAGATCCCCGGCGTGCTGGTGGGGGCGCTGTACTGGTACAGGCCCGCCGCCATGGTCAGCTACGGCGTCCGCCAGAGCATCCGGCTGGGGCGCTATCCCACCGGATACCTGGGGGAGCGGCGGCTGGAATGGGACGGGCGCTCCCTGGCGTTCCGCTACGGGGTGTTCGGGGTCTCCATGGCCTGGACGGCGTTTACCTCGGTGTGTGACGACGGGGAATATCTGTACTTCTACCAGGGCGATACGCTGATCCTTTTCCTGCCGAAGAACGCGCTCGGCGATCACACGGACGATCTTCTGTCCCATGTCGGCCGCGTTCAGCCGGTGAAACCATAACGTCTTACAACAGGAAGGAAGCTGTTTTATGGCTATTGATAAACAGGGCAAACCGATCATCGGCGTTCTGCTGGGCGATTCCACCGGCGTCGGGCCGGAGATCGTGACAAAGCTGATGGCCAAGCGGTTTTACGACGACATCTGCCGGCCGATCTTCATCGGGGATGTGCGGATCGTCAAGGCCGGACTCGACACCTTCGGCGGCACGGCGGAATATTACGCGATCTCCGATCCGGAAGAGGCGGACTGGAGCCGCGGGTATCCCGTCCTCGACACCGGGGACCAGGACCCGGCCAGGATCGTCATGGGCAGGCCCGACCCCTACTGCGGCGGCGCCGGCGTCAACGCCTTCAAGCTCGCCTGCCGGCTGTGCAGGGAGGGAAAGATC
The DNA here is from genome assembly GCA_017541825.1 of Oscillospiraceae bacterium. Taxonomy (GTDB): domain Bacteria; phylum Bacillota; class Clostridia; order Oscillospirales; family Oscillospiraceae; genus Apopatocola. The sequence continues at coordinate 12,264 of JAFXYJ010000052.1, forward strand.
GAGGGCTTCTGCTTCGGACCCTACCACAAGGTGGCCATGATTGAGGCCGGCTGTGAGTTCGAGAGCGAGCATAACCTGATCGCCCACGAGCTGGGCGCCGGGATCTTCGGCGAGACCAACGTGGTCGACAACCTCATCACCGTGCGCTGCACCAGCCACGTCCCCCTCAAGGACGTGAGCAGCCATCTGAGCCAGGAGCGCATCATCCAGATCACCGAGCTGGGGTACAACACCGCCCGCAGCATGGGCATCGCGGATCCCCGGATCGGCGTGGCGGGACTCAATCCCCACTGCGGCGAGCAGGGCCTCTGCGGCACGGAGGAGATCGAGATCATCGCCCCCGCCGTGGAAAAGCTCAAGGCGCGCGGCTGGAACGTCCAGGGCCCCATCTCCTCGGACATCCTCTTCAACAGGGCCTTCAACAAGGAGGAGTTCGACGTGGCCGTGACCATGTATCACGACCAGGGACAGATCGCCACCAAGCTGCGCGGCTTTGAGCGCGGCATCACCGTCTCCGGCGGACAGCCGTATCCCGTGGTCACCTGCGGCCACGGCACCGCCTACGGCCGTGCCGGTCAGGGACGCGCACAGACCTCTTCTTTTGAAAATGCCGTGAAAATGACCGCACGCATGGCGCTGGCCAAACGCGCCGCCGAGTGAACGGCGCGGGAAAGAGGCTGAGAATATGACCAATCTGAAAGAAAAACTTCTCTCCGGACAGAAGATCTACGGCACCATGCTCCGCGTGGTGCGCAATCCCGCCGTCCTGCTCATGGCGAAGGACGCCGGCTTTGACTTCGTGATGATCGACTGCGAATACAGCAACTACACCATCGAGACCTTCCACGACATGGCCCTGCTGGCCAACGCCATCGATCTGGGCTGCTTCTTCCGCGCCTCCATGCTCTCCAAGGAGTGCATCTCCCGGTTCCTTGACGCCGGCGCCAACGGCGTCATGGTCCCCATGACGGAGACGGAGGCCATGGCGAAGGAGCTGGTGCGCTGGTCCAAATACCCGCCCGTCGGCGAGCGCGGCTTTGCCGCCGGCGGCGCCCCCACGTTCTACAAGGGCGGCGTGAAGCATGGTGACGCCATGGCCGCGGGAAACGGGAGCATCGTTTCCATCGCGCAGATCGAGACCAAAACGGCCGTCGAGAACGTCGACGCCATTGCCGCCACGGAGGGCATCGACGTGCTGCTGATCGGGCCGAACGACCTGAGCATTTCTCTGGGCGTCCCCGGAGACACCATGTGTCCCGCCATGATCGAGGCCATCACGGCCACAGCGGACGCCTGCGAGCGTCACGGCAAGAAATTCGCCATCCACGGCGGCGCCAAAATGCTCGGACGCTTTGCCGACCGGCTCGATATGCTGATGATGCAGAACGATATCGACGTCCTGCGCAGCGGGTTCAAGAGCATCTCGGACACCATCCATCAATTCTGAGAGGACCGGATCCTCCCTGCGCGGCGATCCGCACCGACCTTTGCCGGTGCGGATCGTCATATCAAAAAGCACCCCGGAGGGATGCAAAGTGAGTACACCGGCACAGATCCTGCTGACCCTTGCGGCGGCCTTCGCCGTGGGATACCTGTTTTACCGTCTGGGCATCCCCGGCGGGCTGATGCTCGGAGGCATCGTGGGCGCCGCGGCCTTCAACATATTCACAGAGCAGGGAAACATGCCCTACATCGCCCGTTTCTTCGCACAGTCCGTCGCGGGCGGCTTCCTCGGCGCGACGATCGACCGGGAGAAGCTCCGCAGTCTCAAACGGCTGGGATGGCCGCTGATCATCATGGTCGCGGGTATGTTCCTGTCGGACCTCGTCATCGGCGTGCTGATCGTTTGGCTCAGTCCGTTGGACCCGGTCACCGCGCTGGCCTCCGGGATCGCGGGCGGGATCAACGATGTCCCGCTGATCGCCGCCGATCTCGGCGCGGACGCGGGGAAGGTCGCCGTGCTGCAGTTCGTGCGTCTGATGACCGGGATCGGGCTCGTGCCGATCCTGATCCGCGCGGCGGACCGCGGTGCGGGAGCGGGGCGGACGGAACGCGGCGGCGCGAAGAAAAGCGCCGCGGCATCGGTTTCGATCGGGGAGACACTGCTGGCGCTGGCCGCCGCCATGGCGGGCGGGTATGCCGGCAAGCGCATCGGGATCCCCGCCGGCACGCTGATTTTTTCCATGTTCGCCGTCGCCCTGCTGCACCTGACTACCGGAAAAGGGAGGATGCGGCCCCGGATCAAACAGGCCGCGCAGCTGCTCGCCGGGGCGTATATCGGCCGGATGCTGGGCCGGGAGGACCTGCTGGAGCTGCCCTATCTGGTGCTGCCGGCGCTGGTGGTCGTGGCCGTGTTCGTGGTGAACTGCTTCCTCTCCGCTGCGTTGATCCGGAAGAGCTGTTCCATGACGGTCAGAGAGTCCATGCTGGCCACGACGCCCGCCGGCGCGGGAGAGATCGCCCTGCTGTCGGAGGATCTGAACATCACCCAGGATCTCGCCGCGGACATCATGCTGCTGCACGTTTTCCGCGTGATCGCCGTTGTGTCGGTGCTGCCGCCGGCCATACCGTTCCTGTCGACGCTGCTGCCATGATATATAGCAAATACCGGGAGCTGACGCAAAACAGCTCCCGGTTTTTATTCTGAACAAGAGCGCGGCGGATCCCTTGGTCGGGGGCAGGGGAACTCTTTTCCGCGACCGGGGGTTTTAAGCATTCAGCTCCATTGTGTGTGGTTATCCGAGGCTGGAATTTCTTCCGTTGACCGATGCTTTAAGCATTCAGCTCCATTGTCGGTGCTTGTCCGAAGTAAAGCGCCTTTTTCTTTGCGTATCTTTCTTTTGAAAAGCCCAAAAGAAAGATACGTGAGAAAGAAAAGGCTCGGTGCAGGACTCTAGGCGGAAGCCTCTTAAGTCTATAACCCAAAAAGCATCAGCGCCGCCGGTCGCGCCACCGCGTCGTCGCAAGCTGCATATCGTTCGCTTCCTCGCAGGCTCGAAAGCTCATTCATTTCGCTGCTCCTCCTTCCAAAA
>JAFXYJ010000053.1 GCA_017541825.1 Oscillospiraceae bacterium
CGTGCCGGCGTAAAAACCAGGTGTCCGCCTTGCTGCCCGCGAGACGCGTGCAGTGGATGCGGCTCTGCTGTCCGGCTCCCACACCGATGGCCTGTCCGTCCACCGCGTAGCAGACGGAGTTGGACTGTGTATATTTCAGGGTGATCAGCGCCACGATCATGTCGATCACGGCCTGGCGCGGCAGTTCCCTGTTCTTCGTTACGATGTTCTGCAGCAGGGCTTCGTCGATGCGGAAATTGTTGTGGCCCTGCTCGAAGGTGATGCCGAAGACGTCCTTGTATTCCTGCAGCGCCGGCACGTAGTCCGGATCGATCTGCACGACGTTGTAGCCGCCCTTCTTCTTGGTGCGCAGGATCGCGAGCGCTTCCTCGCTGTAGGACGGGGCGATGATGCCGTCCGAGACCTCTTCTTTTAAGTAAGCCGCCGTGGCCGCGTCGCATTCGTCGCTCAAGGCCGCCCAGTCACCGTAGGAGCAGAGCCTGTCCGCGCCGCGCGCCCGGATATAGGCGCAGGCGATGGGAGAAAGCTCGGCGTCGGGCCTGACGAAATAGATCGCCTTATCGGTCTCGCTAAGGGGCAGGCCGACCGCCGCGCCGGCGGGGGAGACGTGCTTGAAGGAAGCCGCCGACGGCAGCCCCGTCGCCTCCTTTAATTCCTTGACCAGCTGCCAGGAATTGAGGGCATCCAGGAAATTGATGAAGCCGGGCTTGCCGTTTAACACCTTGACCGGCAGGTCGGACCCGTCCTTCATAAAAATGCGCGCGGGTTTCTGATTGGGGTTGCAGCCGTATTTTAATTCCAGTTCGTTCATGATTTCTCCTTTTTCGGCCCTACTGGTATTTGTTGAACAGTTTGTCTTTGGATCTTCCGTTCTTTACGTTGATGTACAGGACGTACAGCGAGATCTTATTGTCCGCATCCAGAGCGTTCCACAAAGTCTCGGCAAAGCTGTCGATATCGTTCTCCATGGTCACACGCTTGGGCTCGCCCTCGAAGGAAGGCAGGGGCTTGCCGTCGCAGACGTAGGTGTGGATGAGGTGTCCCAGCCCCGGCGTGCCCGGATATTCGAAATGATAGCGCTCGCAGTCGCTGCCCTCCGCATCCACGCTCTTTAAGATGCTGAGCTCATAGTCGAAGCGCTTCGGTCCGCCGAAGTTCAGGACGCCGCTGATGCGGGGCGTGAAGTTCGGGGCATCCGGCTCAAACTGACGGCTGCGCAGGGATTCCTCAAAGCTCTTGCCCTCCAGGAAGCCGTCGCGGATGGTATCCGTCTGATCGCCGTTAGTCACGATCAGATGGTTCTTAAACTGACGCAGGGCGGCGTAGATGATGAGGCTCGGGTCCTCGACCTTGGCCGGATCGAAGGGTTCGGTGAAGACCGCGCCTTGCTTTTTCACAAAGACCCGGTTGCGGGAATTCGCGCTGCGGCCCATGATAAAGTAAGCGGCGACCGCGTTTTCGCCGTCCGGCGTCATGCCGATCAGGATGCCGCGGCCCGGATAGGTATTCCATACCAGCAGTTCGGTGACTGTTTTCTGTTCGTAGTTTGCCATGTCGCACCTCCGTTTATGCATAAATGAAAGGATTTTTCAAAAAAACCAATTTACAGGCAGATCAGCCGCCGTCCCGGCCTGCTGCCAGCTCCGCAGCCACCTTTTCCAGCGCGGCCGGCAGCAGCTTCCACTCGGCCTGCCGCATCACGCGCTTCTGCAGTTTTTCCGGCGTATCGCCGGGGTAAACGCGGACGGCCTTCTGGGCGATGATCTCACCGCCGTCCGGGATCTCGTTCACGAAATGCACCGTAGCGCCGGTCAGCTTCACGCCGCGCGCCAGAGCCGCCTCATGCACTTTGAGGCCGTAGTAGCCTTCCCCGCAGAAGGAAGGGATGAGGGCGGGATGGATGTTTAAGATCCGCCGCTCGTAGCGCTTCGTAAAGTCCGCGCTTAAGATGGATAAAAAGCCCGCCAGGACGATAAGCTCTATGCCGTATTCCTCCAGCTTGCCGAGGAGAGCTTTTTCGAAGGCTTCCTGCGAGCCGAGCTTCTTTTTGGAAAAGGCAAAGGCGGGAATGCCGGCATTTTTGGCGCGCTCCAGGGCATAGGCGCCTTCCTGCGAGGAAAGCACCAGCGCCAGCTTTACATGCGGCAGCTCGCCGGCTTTTTCCCGGTCGATGATGGCCTGCAGATTGGTGCCGCCGCCCGATACCAGGACGGCCGTTCTGATTTTTGTCATGGGATATTCCTTTTTTATTTCCTCAGTCCCGCCCCTTTGAGCAGCCTGTCAAAGAACAGCGCGCCGACGGAATTGCCGGCCAGCACCAGCAGGATGAAAACCACCGCCTCGCCGCTGAAAATGCCGGCGGCCGCGAAGTAGAACGCGTCGGCGATGGAGTGCTCAAAGCCGCTTAGGATGAACACCGGGATCCCGATCAGGATGCCGAGCGGCGTCTTTTTGTCGCGGAACAGGTTGACGGCGATATAGACCAGCATGCCGCAGAAGGCGGCGCGCAGGAC
>JAFXYJ010000054.1 GCA_017541825.1 Oscillospiraceae bacterium
AAGCCGGGCAGCACGAGCGCCTGCAGCGTCTGGATGATCAGCAGCGTTTGCATGGGTATCGCCTGCGCCTCATAGGGCGTTCCCGCCTCCGCCATCATCTGCCGGATCACCGGCGAGCTCCAGTCCAGCCTGGCGGGAAACAGCAGATAGTAAAGCGCCGCGCCCAGAACCACCGCCGCGAAGGGGCCGAAGTACGCGAGCAGATACGTCCCGATATTGCCCTTGAAATTGGGCCGGATCATCAGATCGCCGAAGCCCTCGCGGGTCACGAGCCTTGTCAGAAGCATGCACGCCGTCGGGAAAAACATGCAGCCCGCCACAAGCAGCTGATAGACCTGCGTGCTGCCGGCCGCCGCCGGTCTGACGACAGCGAACATATAGGTCCATGTCAGCGCAAAGGTCAGCGCGAGATAGACCCAGACGCCGTTTTTCTTCTTTTCCGTTTCAATCATCTCCCGTCATACCGCAGAAACCCATAGGAAATGCTGATTACAAATCGATCCGCTCAAACCTCCTGCAGGCTTTTGCGCAGGAAAGCGCCGTCATGAGGACATATGATATGATCCCCGCGCCGAGCAGGCCGAGCTGCAGTCCGAGCTGTTCCGTTCCGAAGGCGTTGAGCGCCCCGAGCGCCGGAAAATGATGCAGCGCCTCCGCCGCGCATACGGTCAGGAACGCCGTGATGATATAGGTGAGGAACGGGCGGGCAAATTTGTAGGCCGTTTTGAAGAACCCCGCCACAAAGATCCGGTTGAACAGGCCGAAGATGAAGAACGCGGCGCCCAGGGCGAAGCCGTTGGCATTCATCAGCGCATTGCTCCGGTAAACGGGCGAATCCAGAAAGACCGTCATCCGCAGGAGCACCGCCGCCGCCATCAGGAGCAGCGCGCAGCCCTCGATAAAGCATACGAACAGGTACTTGCCCTTTACCACATCTCTCTTTGCGATGGGAAGCAGCGCGGAGAACACCAGATCGTTCGCCTCTCTGGCTGTCTGGAAGCTCTGGAATATCCCGAGCGTCACAAAGAAAACGCCGCAGAGAATGGGATAACCGGGCAGAAGGAACATACTCCCGAACAGGATAAAGAAGAACGAAAGCGGCGACGAGCTGAGCTTTATTTCCTTTCGCAGCAGATCACGCATGATCCCCACCTCTTTCCAGCCGCAGCATCGTGTCCTCCAGCGTTTCGCCCGCTTCGGAAAACCGCGCGGCAAAGTCTTCGCGGGGCATGGCGGCGGCGATCCTTCCGCCGGAGATATAGACGATATCGTCGGCGCATTTTTCGATGTCCGAGATGATATGCGTGGAGAAGAACACCGCGACGCCCTCTTCCCTCAGATCCGCGAACACATCCAGCAGCTCGCTCCGGGAAAACGGATCGAGGCCGCTCGTCGGTTCGTCCAGGATCAGCACCTCCGCCCTGTGGGACAGCGCGAGCATCAGATTGAATTTCACCTTCATGCCCTCTGAGAGCTCCAGAGGCGTCTTGTCCTCCTCCAGATGAAACAGCTCCAGATACTTTCGATAGGCTCCATCGTCCCATGTATCGTAAAACCTTTTTACGATATCCGCGATATCGCGGATCCTCCTGCGCGGATACCAGTTCACCGCGCCCGTGGAATAGCCGATGTGCTTTTTTATTTCGGTCTCGTTTCCGCTCAGCGGCTTGCCGAAATAGCTGACGCTCCCGCCGTCGGGATGGATCAGGTTCAGCATGGATTTGATCGTGGTCGTTTTTCCCGCGCCGTTCCTGCCGATGAACCCGGTGATCCTGCCCGCGTCGACACGAAAAGACACATCCTGCAATGTAAACGCCGGGTACCGCTTCACGAGATCTTGTACTTCAACGATGCTCATAATGTCCTCCGATAACGGTTGTTATGGGACGCCCCGGGCGGCATGCTACCGGAATACGTACAGCCGCAGGAGATAGCGGGCCAGCGGGATCAGGATCAGCGCCGGCACCGTGATCCCGAGCACGCTCCCGAGGTAACCGGCGCTGCCGAAGGCTGACCAGAGCAGCGACAGAGAAAACAGCACCGCCATGCTGATGCGCAGGTCGCACAGGAAATCACGGGTCAGCCGATAGGTGTGGACGCTGCTGTTTTGTTTGTTCATCCGGGAAAAGCCGATGTGTACGCCGTTGTTCCAGGTACCGGGAAAGTACTCCGTGATCCAGAGCGTGAGATTGATGATCAGATAGATCACGCCCAGCCAGATCAGGCTGCGCTTGTCCTCCCAGTCGGTGACGTTGCCGCGAAAATCCGTTTTCATGGGGATCTGTTCGGGGATGCTCTCCCATCTGACGATCAGCACGATCACGGTGACGAAAAAGATCACCCAGGGAAGGATCTGCGAAATCATCTGATATACGGTGGTGGGGCCGCAGTAGGATTCCACCCTGGAACGGTCAAAGATCCGCATATCGTCCTCCCCTTTTCACTCGATGTCCAGCTCCGGCGGGATGTCCAGCTCGTCGGAGACATATCGTCCGTTCTTCTTGCGCTGACGGACGCACTCCGTCAGCAGATACTCTATCTGCCCGTTGACCGAGCGGAAATCGTCCTCAGCCCAGGCCGCGATGGCGTTGTAGAGCTTTGGCGACAGGCGCAGCGGCACCTGCTTTTTGCCTTTTTCAAGGGGCTCGGCCATATCAGTACAGGGTGCCGGTGTTCACGATGGGCTGGGCGTCGTGGTTGCCGCACAGGACCACCAGCAGGTTCGAGACCATGGCGGCCTTGCGTTCCTCGTCCAGCTCCACCAGACCGCCTTCGTTCAGACGCTCGAGAGCCATTTCCACCATGCCCACGGCGCCGTCGACGATCATTTTGCGCGCGTCGATGATTGCGGAGGCCTGCTGCCGCTGCAGCATGACGGCCGCGATCTCGGTGGCGTAGGCAAGGTATGTGATGCGCGCTTCGATGACCTCGATGCCGGCCTCGTCCACGCGGCTCTGGATCTCCTGCCGGATCCGCTCGGCTACCAGCTCGCTGGAGCCGCGCAGGCTGCCGTCGTCGGCGATGCCGTCGCCGGTGGTGTCCACGTTGGGCGCCACGTCATAGGGGTACAGCCGCACGATGTTGCGCAGAGCGCTGTCGCACTGCAGGGACAGGTACTCCTTGTAGTTGTCCACGTTGAATACCGCCTTGGCCGTGTCGGTCACGCGCCACATGACAGCGATGCCGATCTCCACGGGATTGCCCAGGCAATCGTTGATCTTCTGACGGGAATTGTTGAGCGTCATGATCTTCAGGGAGATCTTCTTGCTGGGCGCTTCGGCCTGCGCGTTCTGGCCGTTGCCGGCGAGCACGATGCTGCCCATGCCGCGTTTGCCGCCGTCCACGTCCCCGCTCTGGTTGAGCCTGGTGTTCGCCGCGGGGTTGACAGCCGTGCAGAAGGGATTGACGAAATAGAACCCCTCGCCCTTGAGCGTGCCGACATACTTTCCGAAGAGCGTGAGTACCAGCGCCTCCTGCGGCTTGAGCACTTTGAGTCCCAGCAGCAGGATCCATCCCGCCGAGAGGAATATGATGCAGACAAGCAACAGAATCGGGCTGGTCATCAAGCCCACGATCAGTCCCACAACCGCCGCCGCCGTGGCCAGTATGAAGCCCAGCAGCACAGCCATTCCGTTTTTCCTGCCGGTCAGGATCTTCTCTTCCATGTTCTTATCCTCCTTAAATTCTTTTGATATCATATTGATATCATACCCTATCGCGTTTGTCAATAGGGAAAAGCAAAAAAACACGGCGAATTCTCATTCACCGTGTTTTTTGCGTCCGGGGATCTCCGGCGCCGTTGCGGTTGCCGGAGATCCTTTTGTTTTGCGTTACTTCTTGACGATCATGTTGACCGTCACACTCACGGGCGCAGCGTTCTCCGCCTGGCCCTCCATGAGCACGTCAAGAACAACACTGTAGGTCTTGCCGTTGACGAGCTTGCTCGGATCCTTCACGGTGATCTGGACATTGACCGTGCCGTCGCCGTTCGGGCTCCAGGACACGATCGCGGTGGTCTTGTTGCCCAGGCTCCGCCAGAACGCGACGGGCGTCTTGTCGCTCAATTTGACCTGTTCGATCCTGGCGCCGGCAGGCGCGGTAAGCGTCAGCGTGTACTCCGCCGGAGCTTCCGCCGTCTTGTCGCTCTGGAAGAGCGTGGATGTCTTCGGCGTCACAGCGACCTTCGCCTTGCTCTGGGTCACCTTCACGGCGAGCGCCTTGGTGGTCGCCTTGATCTCGCCGTCGATCTCGAACTCCAGGGCGATCTTGTAGCTTGCCTTCGTGGAGACCGTCACGTCATCCTTCAGCGTCAGTCTGGCCTGCGCCAGGCCCTTGGCGGGCTCGTCGATGAGCTCCACGTCGAACAGTTCGGCGTTGGCGCCTGTCAGCTGCACATCCGTGATCTCACCGATCACGCTGTCCAGTTTGGTCAGTGTGTAGGTGATGGCCGTGCTGTCTCGGCGCACCGCGTCCAGCTTGCCGGCTGCAGTGACGGTGGCGGTGACGGCAGCGTTGTTTGCTACCTTGACCTTGACGGTGACGGCCTTCAGCGACGTGCCGTTCTCGAGGGTCGGGATCAGCTGGAAGCTGTATGTACCCGCCTTGGGCAGGTTCGAACCGTCTCGGATAGACGCGGTGATCTCACCGTCTTGGTACACGACCAGCAGTTTGGCTGCCTCAGCCAGTGCTGCCGCCTTCTTTCCTGTGGCGGTCAGTTCCCTGGTCTCGTCGCTGAGCTTGACGTCGGTCGTATTCAGCGCTACCCGAGTGGATGCTGTCTGCCCGGAGTACTGCGCGTTGAGCAGCAGCGTGCCGGTCAGCACTTTGGCCGTGGGAAGATTCTTGTTCACGTTCAGCGTGACCTTGAAGGTCAGCGGAGCGGCCCAGCCTTCCTTATTCACTGTGATAGTTCCCACAGTCTTCTTGTTGGCATTTGCCTTCATCGTGAACTCGCCGCCTGAGTATTCAAGCGTCGCTGTATCGGGGTTGAACACACAGGTGACCTCGTCGTCGGCCGGGATATCCTCGCCCAGGAAATGGAAGCTGACAGTGTTCTCACCGTAAGCTGTGTTCACGGTGAAGCTCGTTCCGCTGAGTTTAAGGTTGGGCTTGATCGTCGCGGCGGCAACACTGAAGTTCTTCATGGTGAACGGATGTGTGAATTCATCGAAGTAAACTGTCAGCACACCCTTGGCCGCGTCCTTGGCAGGAGCATTGGCCTTCTTGGTCACCGTCATCACACCATCGGCGTAAGTGCCGATGTAGCTGGCCGTCTCAAAGGCAGCGTCTGTGATCTCATAGGCAGACGCCAGAGTGAACAGCGCAGCACTCTCTTCCTCGGTGTAATTGTAGAATTTGTTGAATTTCTTGGTCTGCTTTACTTTGACAGTCGGCGCCGCATTCTTGACCGTAATGGTAAGTGTGAATACGTAGTCGTGCTCCTCTGTGCGCACCGTCAGCCGGACGTTCTTGTAGGTGCCGTTATTGGGTTCGCCTACCGCCTTGATGTTCAGGATACCGTCAGCGTATTCCGCTGTGAACTCCGTGCTGTCGATGGTCACGCCGTCGTCCAGGATCGCATTCTCGTAGCTGGGGATCAGACGCAGGTTCGTGCCGTACTTGTACCAGGAGTTCACGGTAACGGCCGTCGTCTCGATTCTCGGCGCGTAGTCGCGTACGTGGATCGCCAGGCTGCCTTCCAGGCCGAGGGACTTGACCGCTGCGGTGATCGTGGCGGCGCCGCTGGCCTTGGCTTTCACCGTCACGACGGCGGTCCCGTCGTTATTGGCTTTGACCGTGGCGATGCGCTTGTCGTTGGTGGTGTACGTGATCTGCTTTTTGCTCAGAGGTGTGGAGCTGCCGTCCTCGTTCACGACCTGATAGTACACGTCAAAGGGCAGGGTCGTTTTCCCGGTCACCATGCTGGCGTCCATGTAGATGATGTAGCTCACGACATAGGCCGCATCCGCTTCCGGATCGGCGACGATCTCGCCGTTCTTATCGAGGGCGTAGACCTCCATGCCGTCCTTCGCGACGGGCACCAGGATCAGGCGCGGGACCGGAGCGACCCGGCTGATCGCCTTCTCGGCGTCGAGGAGCTTCTGGTAATTGGTGACCAGCTCTTTCTGTGCGTCGGTCAGCTTGTCATAGGCTTCACGGGCTGTCCGGATGTCGTTGACGCTGTCCTCGGTCACGGGATCGCTGATCTTGTTGATCAGTGCGATGACCTCATCGGCCGCCGCCTGATCGTGCGCCGCGATCAGATCGGCCAGTGCGGCTTCCGCGTCAAGGAGCGTCTGGTAATTGGTGACCAGCGCTTGCTGCGCGGCTGTCAGGGCATCGTATGCTTCACGGGCCGTCTGAATGACGCCTTCACTCTCAAGCGTGACGTCGCTGACCGGGCCGATCGCGTTGATCTTCTCGATGACTGCAGCAGCCGCCGCCTGATCGCGTTCTGCGATCAGCACAGCCAGCGCTTCCTCGGCCGCCTGCAGTTTCGCGTAAGCTTCCGCAGCCTGCGCCTTCTGGTCATCCGTCAGAGCGTCATAGGCTTCGCGGGCCGCCGCGATGGGTTCCTCATCGTTCAGCGTCACGGGATCGCCGATCCTGCCGACCAGTTCGACGAAGTTGTCGACCGCCATGATGCTGGCATACGCGGCTTCCGCAGCCTCCAGCACGCTGTAGTTGGTGACTTCTTCCTTCTGCGCGTCGGTCAGGACATCGTAGGCTTCACGGGCTGCCTGGATAGCAGCGCCGCTGTCCTCGGTCACGGGTTCGCCGATCGCGTTGATCTTCTCGATGACCGGCGCAGCCGCCTTCATAGCGTCCAGCTTGGCCTCGGCATCAAGCAGTGTCTGGTAGTTGTTAACAAGAGATTGCTGCCCTTCAGACAGCGCGTCATAGGCCTCGCGGGCTGTTGTGATGGATGTTTCTTTCTCGAGCGTGACTTCACCGATCGCGTTGATCAGGTTTTCCACACCCTGTGCGGTCATGGCCCATTTTGCGGTGAGCACCAGATCCCTGGTGATGATATCATTCTCAAAATCGAAGAGATTCTCACCGTCGTACCAGCCGAGGAACGCGAAGCCTTCCTGTACAGGATCATCAGGCTTGACAGGCGTCTTGCCCTCATTTACCGACTGGACACCGATCTCATTGCCGAGAGAGACGAACCTCACAGTGTATACTTTGATCCAATTGAGGTTGTAAACCATGGTCTCTGTGACCCGGGTGTCATTTTCAGGAAGCGCAGGCACCCATGTGCTTTCGGGATCCAGAGCCCATTGGCCGCCGGACTGAGCGGCCTTTGCGGCAATCAGCTCCGCCTTCTGCTCGTCTGTCAGAACAGGCGCGAGAGCTGCGAATTCAGCCGCAGTCAGAATGGAATCGTACTCAACTGTCGACGCACCGAGAGAATGCCCGAGGCCGTCGGAGAACAGGATCGTGACATCATCACCTGTCCATGTGGCGTAGAACATCATATCACCGGTGATCAGCGTCTCGTCGGTTAGTTTGTGCTGCGCGTCGATCTGCCAGCCCTCGAAGCCATAGTTCTCCCGGACGGGATCCTCCGGTTTGATATCTATGGCCAGGGTGTTGACGGGTACTTCAGGAATCACCACGTCTTTGGCGTCTTCGCCGATCACGCCGCCGTTAAGGACAAATGTAACGGTAAATACTCTGGTTGCT
>JAFXYJ010000055.1 GCA_017541825.1 Oscillospiraceae bacterium
ATGATGTACATCACTTCGTACTTTTCGCTTGCTTTTGCCATGGTTGCACCTCCTTTTGGACTTTTGGCCCCCGATCATACGGGAGCAAGGATTGCCCGCCCCTTGGACAGGCTCAATAATTATACCCGTTTTCCGGCGCTTGTCAAGGGATTTTCCCGAAAAAAGAGCAAAAAAACCGCCCGTCGTTTCGGACGGGCGGCGCTGTGCGTTCAGATGAATTTATCGATGGCGTCGTTGAGCTCCTCCAGAGCCTGGGCGTCGCCCTCGGCGCCGGAGATGCAGTGCTCGATGTGGTCCTTGAGGATGATCTTGGCGGTGTTGTTGAGCGCCGAGCGCACCGCCGCCAGCTGAACCAGCACCTCGGTGCAGTCGCGCCCGTCCTCCACCATGCGCTTGACGGACTCCAGATGTCCGATGGCACGGGCCAGGCGGTTGACCACCGCCTTGGTCTGGGTGTGGTCGTGGCTGTGGGTGTGGGGATGGGGATGCTCGTGCCCGTGGACATGCTCCGGCTCCAGTTCGTGGCTGTGCACGTGCCCGTCGCCGTGGTCGTGATAATAGAGCTTGTGTTCCTCTTCCATGCGTGCCTCGCCCCTTCCCTGTAGTAAAAGAGAGTATACCAAACTCGAAGCAAAAAGGGAAGCCCCCCGGGGGGATAGAAAAGGCGGGCAAAGCGCAAGCCCTGCCCGCCAATATCTCTTGTGTCAGCTGACCTCCACGGTCGCCTCGGCGCTGATCTTGTTGATGCCGGTGGCGTCGGTGACGACACAGCGGTAGGTGCCGTTGGCCGCCTCGGTGATGCCGTTGGCCCACAGGGTGGAGGTGTAGGTGTTCTCACCCTTGTCGTAGGTGTTCTCCAACCGCAGACCGTACTGTTCGTTGGTGGTGGCGTCGCCGGTAAAGACCACGGAGACCCAGCCGCCGGTGGCCTCATTGTACTTCTGCCAGTCGAAGGAGCTGCTCACACTCAGGTTGCCCTTGGCGCTGATGATGAACATGCGGTTGTATTTGCCCGCGTCCACGGGGCCGACCAGAGGGGTGATGTCCTTCATGATGACAATGGACTGGCTGGCCAGCTGATTGTAGGCCTCAGACTGGACACCGGCCAGCGTGGTGTCGAGCTGGGAGAGTCTGGCGTCGAGCCCGGAGAAGGAGGCGTTGAGGCCGTTCACGGTGCCGAGCAGCGTCTCCTGCTGGGCTTTGAGCTCTCTGCGCATGGAGGAGAGGTTCAGCAGGCAGATCAGGCTGAGCACACAGGCCAGCAGCGAGAGGATCGTCGCGGGATTGAGAAAGCCGCCGAGGGGCGCGCGGCTGCCCGCAAACTTCGCGGGCTCCTTGTAAACGGGGTCGTCGTCGTAAAAGGTTTCCTCCACATCCTCATCGGGGATTCGGTCGGAAACAGGAGGCGGTGCGATCGGCTCCTCATCGGCGGGCGTGTTCTGATACTCCTCCTCGCCGCTGTGCTCGATCAGACTGCCGCAGAAGGGGCAGACCCTGACGTCGTCGTCAACGGTCTTGCCGCAGTTCAAGCAAATCATGTACAGCACCTTTCTTTCAAAAAATGGCGGAATTGCCAAGACTGGCCGTATTCTAGCACACAGAGGGCAATTCGTCAATCTTTTGCGCCCGTTTTGACGAAAAAATCTGGGTCTGCGCCCCACACAAGGGGGGATTTTTGTCGAAAAACGGGGAAGTAATTCCCCACTCAGGCATTTTTTCGCTCCGACGGGGCAGGCGGCCGGACAAGAATTTTTCGTCTGTATATCGGTTTACAAAAGAGCCGATTGATGATAAAATAACAAATGCCATGTTTAACGGCATATAAAAAGATATGGAGATGATTGCATGGAGAGACACTACAAGACGATGGACGGCAACAACGCGGCCGCCCATGTATCGTATGCGTTTACGGAAGTAGCGGCGATCTACCCGATCACGCCGTCGAGCCCGATGGCGGACTATGTGGACCAGTGGGCGGCGGCGGGCCGGAAGAACATCTTCGGCACGACGGTGAAGGTGCAGGAGATGCAGGCGGAGTCGGGCGCTGCGGGCGCGGTGCACGGCTCTCTGAACGCGGGCGCGCTGACGACGACCTACACGGCGTCGCAGGGCCTGCTGCTGATGATCCCGAACATGTACAAGATCGCGGGCGAGCTGCTGCCGGGCGTGTTCCACGTGTCGGCGCGTACGCTGGCCAGCCACACTCTGAACATTTTCGGCGACCACAGCGACGTGATGGCGTGTCGTCAGACGGGCTTTGCCATGCTGGCGGAGTCCAACGTACAGGAGGTCATGGACCTGTCTCCGGTGGCGCACCTGGCGGCCATCAAGGGCAGAGTTCCCTTCCTGAACTTCTTTGACGGCTTCCGCACCAGCCATGAGCTGCAGAAGATCCAGATCTGGGATTACGAGGATCTGAAGGACATGGTGGACATGGACGCGGTGGCGGCGTTCCGGGAGCGCGCGCTGAACTCCCAGCACCCTGTGATGCGCGGCAGCCACGAGAACGGCGACATCTTCTTCCAGAACCGTGAGGCGAGCAACAAGTACTACGAGGCGGTCCCGGCGATCGTGGAGGAGTACATGGGCAAGATCAACGCCAAGCTCGGCACGGACTACCAGCTGTTCAACTACTACGGCGCCCCCGACGCCGACCGCGTGATCGTGGCGATGGGCTCGATCTGCGACGTGGCGGAGGAGGTCATCGACTACCTCTGCGCCCAGGGCGAGAAGGTGGGCCTGGTGAAGGTGCGGCTGTACCGTCCCTTCTGCCCGGACAAGCTGCTGGCGGCGATCCCCGCGACCTGCAAAAAGCTGGCGGTCCTCGACCGGACGAAGGAGCCCGGCGCCCAGGGCGAGCCTCTGTACCTCGACGTGGTGACGGCGCTTGCCAACGCCGGCAAGACCGACGTGCAGGTGATCGGCGGCCGCTACGGCCTGGGCAGCAAGGACACGCCTCCCGCCTCCGTCTTCGCCGTGTACAACGAGCTGAAGAAGAGCGAGATGAAGCGCCAGTTCACCATCGGCATTGTGGACGATGTGACGAACATGTCCCTGGCCGAGGAGCCCGCGCCCGCGACGGCGGCGCCCGGCACGATTGAGTGCAAGTTCTGGGGTCTGGGCGGCGACGGCACGGTCGGCGCGAACAAGAACTCCATCAAGATCATCGGCGACCACACGGACAAGTACGTGCAGGCCTACTTCCAGTACGACTCGAAGAAGACCGGCGGCGTGACGGTGAGCCACCTGCGCTTCGGCGATCACCCGATCAAGAGCCCGTATTACATCAACAAGGCGGACTTTGTGGCCTGCCATGTGCCGAGCTATGTGACGAAGGGCTTCCCGATCGTGCGCGACGTGAAGCCGGGCGGCGTGTTCCTGATCAACTGCCAGTGGAACCTGGAGGAGCTGGAGCACCACCTGGACGCGGCGAGCAAGCGCTACATTGCGAAGAACAACATCCAGCTGTATAAGATCAACGCGATCGACCTGGCGAAAGCCATCGGCATGGGCAAGCGGACGAACACGATCCTGCAGAGCGCGTTCTTCTCGCTGGCGAAGGTGATGCCGGAGTCTGAGGCGATCCAGTACATGAAGGACGCGGCCCTGCACAGCTACCTGAAGAAGGGGCAGGACGTGGTCGACATGAACTACAAGGCGATCGACGCGGGCGCGACTGCCTACGAGAAGGTGGAGATCCCGGCGAGCTGGGCGGAGGCCAAGGACGAGGCGAAGGTCTCGAAACACACGGGTCTTGCCAAGACCGTGAAGATGGTCAACGGGATCCTGGATCCGATCGACAAGATGGACGGCGACTCTCTGCCGGTCAGCACCTTTGTGGATCACGCGGACGGCACCTTCGAGCTGGGCGCGGCGGCGTACGAGAAGCGCGGCATTGCGGTGAGTGTTCCGAAGTGGGATGCCGAGAAGTGCATCCAGTGCAACCAGTGTGCGTTTGTGTGCCCGCACGCGACGATCCGTCCCTTTGCACTGACGGCGGAAGAGGCGGCGGCTGCGCCTGCGCAGACGAAGCTGGCGGAGATCAAGGCCGGCAAGGGCAAGGGCGAGTACAAGTTCACCATGGCGGTGAGTCCGCTGGACTGCATGGGCTGCGCGGTTTGCATCAGCCAGTGCCCGGTGGGTGCGATCGAGATGGTGCCGATGGAGAGCCAGCTGCCTGAGCAGGAAGTGTTCGACTACATGGTGGCGAAGGTGTCCGAGAAGAAGGACATGATCGTGGCGGACAACGTGAAGTTCAGCCAGTTTGCGCAGCCGTACCTGGAGTTCTCGGGTTCCTGCGCGGGCTGCGCGGAGACGAGCTACGCGCGCCTGGTGACGCAGCTGTTCGGCGACCACATGCTGATCTCGAACGCGACCGGCTGCTCGTCTATCTGGGGCGGCCCGTCTGCGACGAGCCCGTACAAGGTGAACAAGGAAGGCAAGGGTCCCGCCTGGGCCAACTCTCTGTTTGAGGACAACGCGGAGCACGGCCTCGGCATGTACCTCGGCCAGAAGAAGATCCGCGACGACCTCAAGGTCAAGGTGGAATACACCGCCGCCAACGCCAAGGACGAGGCTGTCCGTCAGGCCGCTCAGGATTGGCTGGACACCTACGACGACGGCAATGCCAACCAGGAGCCCTCGAAGCGTCTGGTCGCCCTGCTTGAGGCGAAGGAGAACCGCTGCGACAACTGCAACGAGATCCTGGCGAAGAAGGACTTCCTGAACAAGAAGAGCGTGTGGATCTTCGGCGGCGACGGCTGGGCCTTCGACATCGGCTTTGGCGGTGTGGACCACGTGCTGGCCTCCGGCGAGGATGTGAACATCTTCGTGTTCAACACCGAGGTGTACTCGAACACCGGCGGCCAGGCTTCCAAGGCCTCGAACATCGGCCAGGTTGCGCAGTTTGC
>JAFXYJ010000056.1 GCA_017541825.1 Oscillospiraceae bacterium
ACTGCGTATTTTATCAAAGCATATGGGAAGCGTCAACCGTTTTTCGTTCTTTTGGAACTTTGCACAGCAAAAAACGGGGCGTATTGGCGGGATTATTTCAATTCCACAACGGTCACGCCCGTCTCGCCCTCTCCGTAGCGGCCCAGCCGGAAAGACTTGACCTGGCGGTTCCGGCGCAGGATCTGCTGGACCGCCGAGCGCAGTGCCCCGGTGCCCTTGCCGTGGATGATGCGGACCTGCTCGAGCTTCGCGCGGGAGGCCGCGTCGATGTACTGCTCCACCACGCCCGCGGCGTCAATGGTCTCCATGCCGCGGATATCCAGCTCCGGGGACATGGCGGCGGTGTTGAGCGTGACGCCCCGGCTGTCGCGGCGAGGCGCTCTGGCCGGCTTTTCGTTTTCGAGCAGCAGCACCTCGTCCTCGGCGGCGTTGACCTTGAGGATGCCCGCCTGCAGCGTCAGCGTACGGTCCGGCGCGATCTCCAGAACGGTGGCCTTCACGCCCATGGAGCGGATCTGGACCGTGTCGCCCACCTGCACGGGCCGGGCGGACTTCTCCTCCGCCGGGACCTCCTCGACCTCCCGCAGGGCATCGCGGGCCTCGTTGAGCTCCTTGCGTACGGCGGCGCGCTCGGCGTTGACGGACTGATGGTCCCGTTCCTCGCGGAGCTGGGCGCGCATCCGGTCCAGCTCGCGGAAGGTGTTCTCGGCCACCGTCCGCGCGTCGGCCAGGATGCGGTCGGCTTCGCGGCGGGCCTTTTCGTCCGCTTTGTCCAGCCGGACCTCCAGCTCGGCGCGGAGCTGGACGGCCTTTTTCCGCTCCTCCTCGGCCTGGAGCAGCTGCTTTGCCGCCTCCAGCCGGTCGCGGTCCATGATCTTCCGGGTCTGTTCGAGCTTTTCGATGGTCTCCTCGAATCTGGCCCCGGTGACGCCCACGCGGCTGCGGGCGTCCTCGATGATATCCTCGCCGAGCCCCAACCGGCGGGAGATCGCAAAGGCGTTGGATTTGCCGGGGATGCCGATGAGCAGCCGGTAGGTCGGCTGCAGGGTGTCCACGTCAAATTCGCAGGAGGCGTTCATGACGCCGGGCGTGTTGGTGGCGTACACCTTCAGCTCGGCATAATGGGTCGTGGCGGCGATCAGGCTGCCCCGGCTCCGGGCGTGTTCGAGGATCGCCACGGCCAGTGCCGCGCCCTCTGTGGGGTCGGTGCCGGCGCCCAGCTCGTCAAAGAGCAGGAGCGTGTCCTCGCCGCACTCCTCCAGCACCGCGACGATGTTGACCATGTGGGAGGAAAACGTGGACAGCGACTGCTCGATACTCTGCTCGTCGCCGATATCCGCCAGCACCGCCCGGAAGATCCGCACCCGGCTGCCCTCCCCGGCGGGGATGTGCAGCCCGCACTGGGCCATCAGGCACAGCAGGCCGACGGTCTTGAGCGAGACGGTCTTGCCGCCGGTGTTCGGTCCGGTGATGACGAGGGTGTCAAAATCCTCTCCGAGCTCTACGTCGATGGGCACGGCTCTGCCCTTTTCCAGCAGCGGATGGCGGGCCCGCCGCAGACGGATGCCCTTCTCGTCGAGCTCCGGCTCCGCGCAGTCGAGCTTGAAGCTCAGCTTGGCCCTGGCGAAGATCGTGTCCAGATGCACGAGCACCGCGTAATCGGCGTCGATGTCCTCCCGGTGGGCGGCGCAGTCGGCGGAGAGCTCGGCGAGGATCCGCTCGATCTCCGCCTTCTCTCTGGCCTTGAGTTCCCGGATCTCGTTGTTGGCTTTCACCGCGGCCATGGGCTCGACGAACAGCGTCGCCCCGGAGGAGGAAACGTCGTGCACGAGCCCGGGGACCGAGCTCTTGTATTCGGCCTTCACCGGCACCACATAACGGTCGGACCGGGTGGTGATGATCGGGTCCTGCAGGAATTTGGCCATGGACGGCGCGGAGATGATCTTCTGCAGGCTGTCCCGCACCCGGGCCGCCGCCGCGCGCATCTTTCTGCGGATGTCCGCCAGCTCGCTGCTGGCCGCGTCGGCGATCTCATCCTCGGCGGGAATGGAGGCGATGATCTTGTCTTCGAGGAATTTGTTGGCCTGCAGCGATCGGAACAGAGGATCGATGCAGCTCTCCTTTTCCGTGGACATGCCGTAGGAGCGCACCGCCCTGGCCGCGGCGAGCACCCCCGCCACGGACAGCAGCTCGCGGGTGTTGAGCACGCCGCCCATGTCCGCCCGGGCCAGCGCGCCGCGCACGTCCCTGACCCCGGAAAAAGAGGGGCTGCCCTTGTAAACCATCATGTCTTTGGCCGCCGTCGTCTCCGCGAGGAGCCGCTCGATCTCCGCGCGGTGAACGCCCGGACGGATGGCGCGGCAGGCGTCCTTGGCCGGCTCCGACACGGCCTCGCCCGCCAGCAGCTCCAGTACGGCGGGCAGCTCCAGCGTCTGCTGGGATTTTTCAAACAGATCCATATGTATTCTCCAGTGAATTCAAACTTTTCCAGTAGTCGAGGGTTTTGAACCCTCTGTCGAGCTGGGCGAGGGCGTATTCCTCACAGGCGGCCTGAAACCGCGCGGCGGAGGCGTCGTCCATCGTGAAGGAATAGATCTTTTTGGCGTCCGCGCCGATGACATGCCGCATGGCGGCAAGGGACGCCTGACACAGCGGCACGCTCCGGGAAGCGGCGTCCCGACCGCAGCGCGCGCAGGTGATCTCACCGCCGTAGACGCTCAGACGCGGCTGGGCAGGATGCGCCTCGCCGCAGACGGCGCATCGGTCCGCCGCGGGCGTGAAGCCCGCCGCGCTCATGAGCCGCAGCTCGAACACTGCCTTGATATGCCGGGCTGGATAAAGCCTGCGCGACAGGGCGAAGAGCGCGTTGAG
This sequence comes from Oscillospiraceae bacterium, assembly GCA_017541825.1. Classification (GTDB taxonomy): domain Bacteria; phylum Bacillota; class Clostridia; order Oscillospirales; family Oscillospiraceae; genus Apopatocola. The sequence continues at coordinate 2,872 of JAFXYJ010000056.1, forward strand.
TCCCAGATGGAGCGTGACGGCGCTGGGGCTGTCCTCATCGGTGACCGCTTCAATCAGCTCGGCAAGATAGCAGCCGAGAGCGTAGTCGGAAAAATCGGCGCGGAGAGCCGCGAAATCCTCGAGCACGCTGCCCTCCGTCAGCGTGAACCGGCCGCGGTTTTCAAAGAAGGTCAGCTCCGACCACACCAGCATCTGGGCAGAGGCCGCGCATCTGGACCCCTTCCGCAGCACGCCCTTGGCCTCGGCGGTGATCTTCCCCTCCTCCTCGGTGAGGATCGTGAGGATCTTGCTCGACTCCTTGTATTTCACTTCGCGCAGTACGATGCCGTGGAGTGTTTTGTACATTATGTAAACCTTTCACGCCGGGACGGAGGGCCTGTCCTCCGTCGGTCCCGGAGGCGGGGCCTCCGGTGACGTACCGCTTTTCTCCCGGGTCAGTAGCCAGCACAGCGGATCGCCGGTATCCCGGAACACTTCCCAGAAAATATCGTTCTCCATAGGTCCAGTTTTCCCCGCCGGGCGCGGGATATGGCTGGGAAAAAGACGTGCGGGAGGGATTATTTGTCTGTATAGCCGAAGTTCTTCAGCATCGACTGGGAGTCACGCCAGTTTTCCTTGACCTTGACCCAGGTCTGCAGATAGACCTTCGTGCCCATGAACGTCTCGATATCCTGCCGGGCCTCCTCGCCGATCTTTTTGAGCATGGCGCCGTGTTTGCCGATGATGATGCCCTTGTGGCTGGCCTTTTCGCAGTAGATCGTGGCCTCCAGGTCGATGATGCCGCTGTCCCGCTCGGAAAAGCGGGTGACCTCCACGGCCGTGCCGTGGGGCACCTCGCGGTCCAGGTTCCGCAGCAGCTTTTCCCGGATCAGCTCGGCGCACACCTGCTTTTCCGGCTGATCGGTGGTCGTGCCCTCGTCGAAAAGCGGCTCGGAGGGCACGGCGAATTTCTCCAGCTCCGCGAGCAGCTCCTCCACGCCGTCGCCGTTTTTGGCCGAGATCGGCACGACGGCGGCGAAGTCGAAGGCCTCGGCGTAAGCCGCGATCACGGCCAGCAGCGTCCGGGGCTCCACGGTGTCGATCTTGTTGACGGCCAGCACCGCCGGGACGCCCGACGCGCGGATGCCGCCGATCAGCTCCCGTTCCTGGGGGCCGAGGGTTGCCACCGGCTCCGCGACCAGCACCACCGCGTCCACGTCGGCCACGCTCTGGCGCACCACGCCGACCATGTAATCCCCCAGCCGTGTGCGGGGCTTGTGGAAGCCCGGGGTGTCCATGAACACGAACTGGGTCCCGTTCCTCTGGCAGATGGCGGTGATGCGGTTCCGGGTGGTCTGGGGCTTGTCCGAAACGATGGCGATCTTCTCCCCGGCCAGAGTGTTGGCCAGAGTGGACTTGCCCACATTGGGCCGCCCGCAGATTGTGATCATACAGGTCTTAGAAATCATAGCCGAGCCCCTCCATGACAGCTTTTTCCCGCGCGCGCATCCGGGCCTTCTCCTCTCCCTCGTCCAGGTGATCGTAGCCCAGCAGATGCAGCACGGAATGGACGGTCAGATACTGCGCCTCATGGGCGTAGCCGCCGCCGTACTCGACGCTCTGGGACTCCACGCGCTCGAGATTCAGGACCATGTCGCCCAGATACCGGCAGCCGGCATCGTAATCATATTCGTCGATGGGAAAGGACAGCACGTCCGTGGGTGCGTCCACGCCGCGCTGTTCGAGATTGATCGCGTGGATGCCCTCGCCGTCGGTCAGCGTGACGCCGATCTCGCAGGGCTCGCCGATTCCCTCGGCATCGAGCGCCGCCGCGGCGGCAGTCCTGACGAGCCGGGCGGTCTCCGGATGGCCGAGGCCGCGCCTGGCGCGGACAACAAAGATCTTATGCCGCATCGTTCAGCGCCTCCTCGGGATGTTCCGGCCGCCGGGCCGTTTGGTCGGCTCGGCCGGTGTTTTTTTCTCGAATTTCTCGTACGCCTCGATGATCTGCTGCACCAGCGCGTGGCGCACCACGTCCGCGCCGGTGAACTGACAGATGGCGATGTCCTCCACGCCGTCGAGCACCCGCATGGCCTCCTTGAGTCCGGAGGTCTTGTCCGCGGGCAGGTCGATCTGCGTCACGTCGCCGGTGATGACCATCTTGCTGTTGAAGCCCAGGCGGGTCAGGAACATCTTCATTTGCTCCCGGGAGGTGTTCTGCGCCTCGTCGAGGATGATGAAGCTGTCGTCGAGGGTGCGTCCGCGCATGTAGGCCAGAGGCGCGACCTCGATATTGCCCTTTTCGAGATAATTGTTGTAGGTCTCCGGGCCGAGCATGTCGAAGAGCGCGTCGTAGAGCGGGCGCAGATAGGGATCGACCTTGCTCTGCAGATCGCCCGGCAGGAAGCCGAGGCGCTCGCCCGCCTCCACCGCGGGCCGGGTCAGGATGATGCGGTTGACGCTTTTCTCCCGGAAGGCGCGCACCGCCGCGGCCACAGCCAGATATGTCTTGCCGGTGCCCGCCGGGCCGATGCCGAGGGTGATCGTGTTCTCTCCGATGGCACGGACGTAATTCTTCTGGCCCAGGGTCTTGGGCTTGACCGGGCGGCCCTTGGCGGTGACGCACACCACGTCGCCGGCCAGCTCTCCGATGCGGTCCTCCCGCCCCTCCCGGACCATGGCAAGGATGTAACGTACCTTCTGCTCGTCGATGTTCTCGCCCCGGGCGGACAGGCTGAGCAGGCCCTGCACCGCTTTTTCCGCGTCGGATACGTTCTCCGGCTCGCCGGTGATCTTCAGCTCCGCGTCCCGGTCGGTGACATGGACGCCAAATTCCTTCTCGATGATGCGCAGGTTCTGATCGAACGACCCGAACACGCTCAGGATATCCTCCACCCTGTCGGCTGCTATGACTTTTTCCATGTATGATCTGCCTTTCGATGCTGTGATGCTTTTGTAAATCGTTCATTCCCGCGGCGTGTCCGCGTCGATGCGCTCGAGGCATTGCGCGCGGAGGGTGACGGTCATCCATTCGCCGTCCGTCGAGACGCTGCAGTGCTCCCCGAGGATCTCGCCGCCGCACAGCCGTGCGCAGAGATAATCGTGCAGTGTTTCGGTCAGCGCGGCACGGACAGCGTCCCCGTCGAGCGCCGTTGTCTGCGCGGAAACGCTCTGCAGGGTCTCCGTGACCCAGCGGACCGGCAGCGCGGGCAGTCCGGTCCCCGCGAGCGTATACGTTTTTGTCATTTTACCACAGTCATCGGGCAGAATTCCACTGTCCGCGAAAATATTTATGCGTTTTGTCCCGAGGATCAGCGCAAAACGGCGCCGGGACGGGCCGAGAGCGGTGACGCGGCGGCTCGTCAGCGGCGCCGCGGCGGTGAATTCATAGTACGTGTAGGCCCGCACCGTTCCCCTGGCGTGGGGCTCCGCGGGGGTGCCTTCGATCAGCGTTTCGCCTTCTGTCACCGCTCCGCCGCGGACGATGAGCGGCCGGCCGGCGAGCGCCGTGACGGACTCGATCACTCCCGAGCGGGCGGCGGTGACGTCGGCGCGCCGTCCCGGATCGAAGATCTCCGGGGGCTCATGGACGGGCCGCACCTGGACGAAGGCCCGGCTGCCGCGTACGTTCACGGTGAGGAAGCTGAGCTCAGGCAGCTCCAGCAGCGCCGCGGTGCGGATCCGTTCACCGCGGAAGGCCGGCCAGAAGCTGCCCACGCCGACGCCCTGATCGCGCAGAACGCGCAGGATCTCCGCGTCGGGTACCGCCGAGGGGTTTTCCGCCACCGAGATCTCCCAGACGAACAGCGAGGAAGCCAGCAGCGCGGCAAATATGAGCGCCATCCCCGCGGCAGCAAATCTGTACCGCCGCACGGCCGCTCTCCAGAGCGGCGCACCCCGGCGGTACAGGATCTCGAACCGGCAGCCGCAGCGCTGCGCGATCCGTTCCGCGGCGGAGACGTACCGCTCCGAAACGGTCGCCGTGACGGTCAGCTCATCGACGGAGCGCACATCCGTGAGCACGATCCCGTCCCCGGCGCAGCGGTCGAGGAAGACCCACGGCGCCGCTCCGGTCACGCGGATCCTCGCCGTGCCGCGCAGCCGGTCAGCCAAATTCCACCGCCGCGATCTGTCCTGCGACGAGCAGCGTCTCCCTATCCATCGCACGCAGCTCCAGCGCGCTGCCGAGGATGCGCACGCTGTCCCGTCCCGCGCCGACCTCCACGCACTCGGCGGTATAGCCCGTCAGGCCCGAGTGATGCTCCACGACCGCGCGCCGCCGTCCGTTCAGCGTGATCTTTACCGCTCCTGCCACCTCGGGCGGGAGATCCATGGCGTCCGCCAGATCGGCCACCGTGTCCCGTACCGTCATTCGCACCGCCTCCGGATGCAGTTTATGTGCCCGTCCGCCGGTCCATGCCGCGCAGGCATATTGCCCCGCTGAGACGACATAGGCTGTTCCCATGAAAAAACGTTTGATCACCGCTGCGGCGGCGGCGCTTTTCGCGCTGCTGACAGTGTTTTCCGCTGAGGCGAGAGCCGGAGCCAGCCGCGGACTGGCGCTGTGGACCGGGCTGCTGGTGCCCTCCCTCCTGCCCTATTTTGCCGCCGCCGGTCTCCTGACGAAGCTCGGCGCGATCGATGCGCTGGGGCGTTTCGCAGCGCGCCGCGGCGCTCTGCCGGGGCTGCCGAAGGGAGCGGCCTGCGGGATATTCCTCCTGGGCCTCTCCGGCGGATATCCCCTCGGCGCGGCGACGGCGGCGGAGGCCGTCCGCGCCGGAACGCTGACGAGAGAAGAAGCGGAGCGGCTGCTGTTTTACGCGGACAACACCGGTCCCGCCTTCGCCGTCGGGGCGATCGGCGCCGGCGTGTTCGGCAGCGCCGCCGTCGGGCTGGCGCTCTGGGGCGTCCACGCGCTGACGGCGCTGCTCCTCTCGCTGACCTGCCGGGAAGAGCGTTCCGGCAGGTCAGCGCCCGTTACGGCGGCGCCGGCGCTTTCCTTTTCCGAGGCGCTGACTTCCTCCGTGTCCGCGGCGGGGCTGGCCGTCGGGCGCATCGGCGCATATGTCGTCTTTTTCTCGGCGCTGCTGGCGGTGGCGGACGCGCTGGGCTTTCCCGGCGCCGCGGCGGACGTCTTTGCCGCGCACATCGGCGGTTCCGCCGCGTTCTGGCGGGCACTGTTCACCGGCGCCCTGGAGCTGTCCTCGGGCGCGGGGGCCATGACGGCGCTGCCGATGACGCCGGAGACGCTGGCGCTCTCCAGCTTCCTGCTGGGCTGGGGCGGGCTGTGCGTCCACTTCCAGGCCGCCGCCGTCACCGCGGGAACGGGGATCCGGCTGCGCCGGCGTCTGATCGGCAAGCTGTGTCACGGCCTTCTGGCCGCGGCTGTGACTTTCTCGGGCGCTTCGATCCTGTTTTCGTGATTGTTTATCCCGACAGGCCGTGGTATGATGATCTCGGTGATAAATATGTCCGAGTTTGTCAAAAATGAGATCCGCACCGCCCGGATGGAGGGTTATACCGCCCAGTGCCACGGCGTCTGCCGCGTTGAAGGGCGGGCTGTTTTCGTCCCCGGCGCCATGGACGGGGAGCTCTGGCGTGTGAGGATCACGAAGGTGACGTCCTCCGCCGTCTGGGGCCGGGGAGAGGAGCTGCTGGAGCCCTCCCCCGCCCGGATCGTTCCGGACTGCGCGGCATACCCCCGCTGCGGGGGCTGCGCGGCCCGGCACATGTCTTACGGGGAGGAGCTCGCCATGAAGCTCCGGCGGGTCAACGACGCGATCCGCCGCATCGGCGGACTGGACTTCACGGTGCCGGAGATCCTCGGCGCGGACGCGGACGGTTTCCGGCGCAGCAAGGTCATTTTCAATGTCGGCGAGCGCGGCGGTCGGCCCGCGGCCGGGTTTTACCGCGCGCGCAGCCATGACATCGTACCCGCGGCGGAGTGTCCCGCCGTGCCGGAAGCGGCCTCGGCCTCGGAGAAAGCGGTCCTCGAATGGATGGAGCGGTACGGCGTCCCGGCCTATGACGAGGCCGCGGGCCGTGACGGCGTGCGTCATATCTTCTGCCGCTTTTCCCGCCTCACCGGCGCGGGCGTCGTGACGCTCGTAGTCTCGAAAGCCCCGGACAAAAGGGCTCTCGACGCCCTGGCGGACATGCTCCGCGGGCGGTGTCCTGCCATGACGGGGCTCGTCCTCAACCGGAACACGACCCGCGGCAACACCGTGCTGGCGGGAACCTTTGAAACGCTCTGGGGCGACGACACGCTGACCGAATCGCTGTGCGGTCTGCGCTTTTCCCTCTCTCCCCGCTCCTTCTTCCAGGTGAATCCGCCCCAGGCGGAAAAGCTGTATCAAAAGGCGCTCGAATTCGCCGCAGTCCGTCCGGGCACCCGGGCGCTGGATCTATACTGCGGCACCGGCACCATCGGTCTGTGCATGGCCGATCGGGGCGCCGCGGTCATCGGGGCGGAGATCGTGCCCGCCGCAGTGGAGAACGCCCGCCGCAACGCCGGGGACAACGCTCTTGCCGGCCGGTGCGAGTTTATCTGCGCCGACGCCTCCGCCGCGGCGGCGGAGCTGCGCCGACGCGGCGTTTCGCCAGAGGTCATCGTGGTAGACCCGCCCCGCAAGGGCCTCGCGCCGGAGGTCATCGACGAGTGCGTCGGCATGGCGCCGGAACGGATCGTATACGTCTCCTGCGATCCGGGCACGCTGGCCAGAGACCTCGGGCTCTTTTCCGAGAAAGGCTATTCCCTCTCCGACGCCGCGGCGGTTGACATGTTCCCGCGGACAAGCCATGTGGAGACGGTTGTCCAACTTTCCAAGGGAAACATATCGAGTCAGAATGTCAGAGTTGAATTCTCTCTCGAAGACATGGACATGTCCAGGTTTCAGCAAGGGGCTACATACGAGCAGATTCAGGATTGGGTGCAGGAGAAGTACGGGTTTCATGTGTCGCATCTGAATATCGCCCAGGTAAAGCGGAAGCACGGGATCATCGAGCGTGAGAACTATAATAAGGCAAAATCCCCAGATTCCCGGCAGCCGGGATGCCCGGAGGATAAGACCAAGGCTATAGAGGCAGCCCTACGGTTTTACCAGATGATATAGTCATTCGGAACGATTGAACAATGCAAATAGAAATTGAAAACTCACACAGATTGTGTTATAATCCAAATTGGAGTTTTATAAGCAATCTGCTGTGAGTTTTTTGTTTAAGGAGACGCACTATGGCAGTTAGTTATGATCGGCTTTGGCATATCCTGATCGATAAGCATTGGAGCAAGACCAAGCTGATAAAAGAAGCAAAAATCAGCACCAATGCCATGGCAAAGATGGGTAAAGGCCAGGATGTCCGCGTAGAGACGCTGGTTAAGATTTGCAGCGTGCTGAATTGCACTATTGATGACATTATGGAGATCATTCCGGATAACAATACTATAAACGGAGGCGAAGACAATGGCTGAAAAAGTTACTGCGGATATCGGATTTGAAAAACAAATCTGGGATGCTGCCTGCGTTCTCCGCGGCAACATGGACGCCTCAGAATATAAGAATGTGGTCCTAGGCCTCATCTTCCTGAAATACATCTCGGATCGCTTTGAGGCAAAGTATCAGGAACTAGTCGAGGAAGGTGACGGATTCGAAGAGGATATGGATGAGTATACATCCGAAGGAATATTCTTTGTACCCGTTGGCGCACGTTGGAACGAGATCGCTTCCAAGGCACATACTCCGGAAATTGGCGTTGTTATCGATGACGCCATGCGTGCAATCGAGAAGGAAAACAAACGGCTGAAGGATATCCTCCCCAAAAACTTTGCCCGTCCGGAACTCGACAAGCGCCGTCTTGGCGATGTCGTAGATCTGTTCACGAATGTCCAGATGATTGAGCACGGAAACGAAAAGGACATTCTTGGGCGGACCTATGAATACTGCCTTTCTATGTTCGCAGAGCAGGAAGGAAAGCGCGGTGGAGAATTCTTCACGCCTTCCTGTGTTGTTCGTACGCTGGTGGAAGTGCTGCAACCATATAAGGGCCGTGTATATGATCCGTGCTGCGGAAGCGGAGGCATGTTTGTTCAGTCTGCAAAATTCGTTGAGAGTCACAGCGGTAATATCAACAACATTGCTATTTATGGCCAGGACTCCAACCCGACGACCTGGAAGATGGCGCAGATGAATCTGGCGATTCGTGGCATAGAGCCGGATCTCGGTAGCTATGCCGCAGATACTTTCCTCGACGATCGGCATCCGACCATGAGAGCTGATTATATCATGGCCAATCCTCCGTTCAATCTCTCGGACTGGGGTGCCGATAAGCTGAAGGATGATGTTCGCTGGCAGTACTGTATGCCCCCTGCAGGAAACGCGAACTTTGCCAGGCTGCAGCACATGATTTATCATCTGGCTCCGGGTGGAAAGATCGGCATGGTTCTTGCCAATGGTTCTCTCTCCTCTCAGTCTGGTGGCGAAGGTGAGATCCGTAAGAATATCATCAATGCAGATCTTGTGGAATGCATCATTGCAATGCCGACACAGCTGTTTTATACAACACAGATCCCGGTTTCGCTCTGGTTCCTGAACAAGCAGAAAAAGCAGCCGGGCAAGACGCTGTTCATCGATGCCAGAAAACTTGGCACAATGGTCAGCCGCAAACTGCGGGAGCTGACTGAAGATGATATCCGGAAAATAGCTGATACTTACAAGAGCTTTGTTGATGGAAGTCTCGAAGATGAGAAGGGATACTGCGCTGTAGTATCCACTGAAGATATCGCCAAGAAGGATTACATCTTGACTCCGGGCCGAT
>JAFXYJ010000057.1 GCA_017541825.1 Oscillospiraceae bacterium
ATCACCCTCGGGGTGCTCTATGTCAGCGGCGTGCTGCTGGGCATGGCCTCCGGCGCCTTCCATCTCTTTTGAGGGACGACAAAAGACAAAAGCCGCGGCTTCTGCCGCGGCTTTTGTTTTTATTTCGGTCTGCGTCCGCCGCAGAAGTAGAAGATCGCCAGCAGGCCCGGCCCGCAGTGGGCGCCGATGACCACGCCCAGACTGGAGATCAGTATCTCCCCGAAATCCGGGCGGGCCTTCCGTACCGCGTCCCGAACCGTCTCGGCGTCGCCGATGCAGTCGGCGTGAAGGATGCGCATGCGCGCTCCGTCCGTGTTCACGTTCTCCAGATCGCGGAGGATGCTCTCGATGATCGTATTCAAGGCTTTCTTGCGGCCCCGGACCTTCTGCGCAACCTCCAGCGTGCCCTCGTCGGGCACATAGAGCACCGGCTTGATGTCCAGCATCGAGCCCACCAGCGCCGAGGCGTTGGAGACCCGGCCGCCGGCCTTGAGATAGTTGAGGTCGTCCACGGTGAAGCGGTGCGCGATCCGGAGCTTGTTGGCCTCGCCCCAGGCGATGACCTCGTCGTAGTCCGCTCCCGCCTCGGCCCGGCGCACCATCTCCTCCACGAGCATGGCCAGGCCGCCCGAGACGCACAGCGTGTCCATCACGTACAGCCGCCGGTCGGGGAACTCCTTCCGGGCCGTCTCCGCCGCGGACAGCGAGTTGACATAGCTGACGGAGAGCTTTTGGGTCATGTCCAGGAAGATCACGTCCTTGCCGGTCTCCAGCAGGCTTTTGAAGAATTCGTAATAGGAGTATTCATTGATCATGGAGGTCTTGAGCCGCGCGCCGGCGCGCATGCTGCGGTATATCTCCGCCCGGGATTCCTCCCGGCAGTCGTCCTCAAAGAGCTCGTCCCCCATGGTATAGCTGTAGCTGATAAAGGGTACGGCGTGTTCGTCCAGGTATTCTCTCGGCAGATCCGAGGTCGAAGAGGTCGCGATGATATAATTGGGCATTCTCCCGCTCCTTCCATTCCTTTTTCCGCCACCAATATATCAGAGATTGACAGTTTGTACAATGGGGTTTTATACTAAGTTTCAAAGGAATTATTAACGGATATTCCGGTCAGGCCGCACCCGTGCGCCGTCAAAACAGTGCCCGGCTCCTGCGCCGGAGCCGTGCGGAGGAGATGAGAAGGCTGCACATTTCCGAATGGAAGCGCCGGCTCTCCGAAGGCTTTTTCGACGGGGAGCTCTCCGCGCTTTACTCCTCCGTCCCGGATGCGGCACGCGCGCGGTATCTGGACGTTCTGGGGACCTTTGAGAAGACCTTCGGCGACGCGGACGCGGTCATGATCAGCGCCCCGGGCCGCACGGAGCTTGCGGGCAACCACACCGACCACCAGAACGGTACGGTGCTGTGCGCCGCCGTCACTCTGGACGCGCTGGCCGCAGCCGCGCCGGCGGACAGCGGCGAGGTACGGATCCTGTCCGCCGGCTTCGGGGAGATCCGGCTCACGCTGGACGATCCCGCGCCCCGGAGCGAAGAGCGGGGCACCAGCGCAGGCATCGTCCGCGGCGTGGCCGCGGGCCTCGTACGGCGGGGCTTCAAAGCCGGCGGGCTGCGCGCCGTCGTCTCCTCGCTGGTACCGGCCGGGAGCGGGCTGTCCTCCTCCGCGGCCTTCGAGGTGCTCATCGGCGCCGTGTTCTCCCGGGTGTACAACGGCGGCGCCGTCGACGCCCTGACCCTGGCCATGATCGGCCGGGAGGCAGAGCGGGACTATTTCGGGAAGCCCAGCGGTCTGATGGATCAGGCGGCCAGCGCCTGCGGCGGCATCACGATGATCGATTTCGCCGATCCCGCGCTTCCGCGCGTCGAGCGCCTGCGTTTTGATTTCCGGGAACACGGCTATACGCTGTGCGTGGCGGACACCCGCACCAGCCATGCCGATCTGACCGGCGATTACGCCTCGATCCCCGCGGACATGCGCTCGGTCGCCGCGTATTTCGGACAGGACCTGCTGCGATACGTGGACGAGGCCGCTTTCCGCTCGCCGGAGAACCGCGCCGCGCTCACCGCCCGCTCGGGCGAACGCGCGGTATTGCGCGCCGAGCACTTTTTTGAAGAGAACGCCCGGGTGTATGAGATGAAAGCGGCCCTGGCCCGGGGGGATATGGACGCATACATCGCGATGATGAACGCCTCCGGCGCCTCCTCCCGGGAAAAGCTGCGCAACGTCGTCCCCTTCTCCCACCCGGAACAGACCGCCATGGCCGAGGCCCTCGACCGCGCGGGCGCGCTGCTCGCGGGCAGGGGCGCCTGGCGCATCCACGGCGGCGGCTTTGCCGGGTGCATCCAGTGTCTGGTCCCGGCGGCGGATTTTGCAGCCTTCCGCTCGAAGATGGACGGATACTACGGCGAAGGCGCCTGTCAGGAGCTGAATATCCGGCCCTGCGGGCCGTATGCCCTCGGCACAGAATTATGATCGAAAGGCTTCTTCCCTGATATGCACAATGATCTTTTTACCGTATTCGGGCTGACGGTCCACGGCTACGGGCTGATGGTCGGGCTGGGCGTCGTCGCGGCGCTGCTGCTCTCCTGGCGGCGGGCGCGGGAGCGTTCCCTGTCCGAGGACACCGTGACCGCGCTGGTGCTCACGGCGCTCCTTTCCGGCTTTATCGGCTCCAAGATCCTGTACTCGCTCACGCACCTTGACGCGCTGCTGGCCGATCCCCTGTCCGTCCTGGGCTCCGAGGGCTGGGTCGTCTACGGGGGACTGCTGGGCGGCATCTTCGGCGTGTGGCTGTACTGCCGGCGGAAGAAGCTCCGGTTCCTGCAGTGGGGCGACCTGCTGCTGCCCGGGGTGGCCGCGGCCCAGTGTCTGGGACGCATCGGCTGTTTCCTGGCCGGCTGCTGCTATGGGCGGCCCACGCAGTCCTGGCTGGGCGTGGTGTTCCCCGCCGGCTCCTTCGCCCCGGCCGGCGTGCCGCTGCTGCCCACGCAGCTTTTTTCCGCCGCGGGCAACCTGGCGCTGTGTCTGATCCTGCTCCGCGCGGATAAGAAGGACCATCCCGACGGCTTCATCCTGGCGCTGTATCTGCTGCTCTACAGCGTAGGGCGGTTTGCGATCGAGTTCCTGCGGGACGATTACCGCGGCAGCGTGGGCGCGCTGTCCACCTCCCAGTTCATCGCGGTGTTCACCGCCGCCGCGTCGCTGGTGCTGATGGCCCTGCTGCGGAAAAAACCGACGAACGGGGAGACGCCATGAACGAGAGGATCGCCGCACGCCCCGGAAAGGGCTTTTCGCTCGCGCTGCGCTTTATCTGCGTTTTTGCTGCGATGCACATGCTGCTGTGCCTGCTGCAGGTGCAGTTCCTGCCGCTGGAGGATTCCTGGAACATCGTGTGGCTGGGCACCGAGATCATCCTCGCCCTGGCCGCGCTGGGTCTCGCCCTCGGTTTCTTTATTTACGCTCAGGTCCGCGCTACGCCCTCGCGGGAGGATTTTCACGCGCTGTTCTCCGAGCTGAAAACCCCGGGCTTCGCGCTGCTGTTCGTCTGGGTGGTCTGGGCGTATATCGCCTGCCTGCTCGCCATCCGGGAGGGACGCGCCTCCTTTTACCACAACGTCCGCTATCTGTTCTATCAGACCGCCGACATGCTCGTGCTGTTCCCGCTGGGGCTGTATTTCGCGCGGCGGGACGACACCGCCCTGCTGCGCAGGCTTTTTGATATCTGCCTGCTGCTGACGGCGGCACGGCTGGCGTTCGCCTTCGTCTCCTTTTTTGGCGGACGCGTTCGGTTCACCGCGTTCTTCGGACACGAATTCGATTTCACCGGCTCGCGGGTCATGTTCGGAGAAAACTCCAACCAGACCGGCGCCTATACCGCGTTTTTCCTCGCGGCGGGCATCTGCCGGTTCCCGTCGATCCGAAAGACGGCGGGCCGGGTCCTGTTCGCCGCGGCGGAGCTGATCGTCTTTGCCGCCTTCGTGATGGCCGAATCCCGCGGCGCGCTGATCGGTCTCGCCGTGACGATCGCCGTATGGGCCGGCGCGGCCGCGTGGCACCGCAGCAAAAAGTCCCCGGCGCTCTCGGTGCTGATCGCGCTGGTCTGCGCCGCCGCCGCGGCGGGGGTGTTCCTGCTGGCGTTTTACTGGCTGCGCGGCGGTTTGAACGCGCTGCAGCGCCGGATCCTGCAAAGCGCGGCGGCAAGCGCCCCCGGAGATGCGCCGGCTGCCGTCGGCGCGGCCGACGCACAGCTGCGTGATCTGCTGGGCGCCTCCGCGTCGAATCTGGGCGGACGGCGGAAGATCTGGCTGGCCGTGGTCCGGAACGCGTTCGGCGACCGGCATATCCTGCTCCACGGAACCACGATGGCGAACACCAGCGACTGGGTCGCGACCTTCATGCACAGGGCCTTCCGCACCCACAATCAGCTCCTTGAGGTGCTCGCGGCCCAGGGGCTGCCCGCACTGGCGCTGTTCCTCGCCTGGCTCGTCTGGCTGGCCGGGAAGAGTCTCGCGCTGGGACTGGACCGCCGGTGCGGCACGCGCTGGATGCTGCCGCTGCCGCTGCTGACGCTGATCATCCACAACATGGTCGAGATGATGCTCGTGGGGCGGACCCACATCGTCGGCTGCTTCTTCTTCCTGATCGCCGGCGCCGTCGCCGGCTTCGCGCCGGCAAAGGAAAAGAAATAGGCTTCTATCACCGCACACAGAGAACCCCGGCGGGACGCGATCCCGCCGGGGTTCTCTGTATGTTTTGAGGCGTTCAGATCTCCGCGCGGGGGCGTCGGTCCTGGAACAGGTAGACCCGGGTCTCATAGGGCTGGAGCGTGAAGCCGCTGCCGTCGATCTCCTCGCCGTGGCTGTGGAGCAGCAGACGGCCTTTTTTCAAATCGTAGCCGCGGGGCGCCCTGAAGCGGACCGCCTCCTCGGAATACGAGCAGATCACCAGCAGGCGCTGGGCCTTGCTGCGCCGCTCGTAGACGAACAGTTTTCCGTTCAGGCGCTCATACTGCCGGAAGCTCCCGTAGCGAACCACGGGCAGCTCCTTGCGCAGACGCACGGCCTCGCGGTAGAAGTTGAGCAGAGAATCCGGATCCCCCTCCTGATCGGCCACATTCACCTCCGTATAATTGGGGTTGACGACGAACCAGGGCTCCCCCGCGGAGAACCCGGCGTGCTCGCCGCCGTCCCACTGCATCGGCGTCCGGGCGGAGTCCCGGGAGGCGCGCCAGATGCGCTCCATGCGTTTGGCCTCGGGCTCCCTGGTGAAATAGCGGTGATAGTGGTTTTTGGTCTGGATGTCCTCGTATTCTCCGATGGTCGCCAGGCGGATGTTGGTCATGCCGATCTCCTGGCCCTGGTAGATCATCGGCGTCCCCTGCTGGAACAGATAGGAGGCCGCCAGCGCCTTTCCGCTCTCGACGCGGTATTTCTCGCTGCCGTAGCGGCTGATCACCCGGGGATGGTCGTGGTTTTCCAGATACAGGAAATTCCAGCCTTTGTCCCGGAGCCCTTTCTGCCAGCGCTCCCAGATCAGCTTGAGCTTGACGAGAGAGAACCTGTGGGGGATGTACTCCTGCATGAAGCAGTCGCCCTCCATGCACTCGAAGGAGATCATCAGATCCAGCTCCGGCCGTTTGCCGCCGATGAATTCCAGCGCCTTCCTCGGGGTGACCAGCGGCGCTTCTCCGATGGTCACGCAGTCGTACTGCTCCCAGATATCCCGGAACTCGCTGAGGTACTCGTGCAGGTGCGGGCCGTTGGAGTAGTGGCTCATCCCCTTCGCCGCAGGCAGGAGCTTTGACCCGTCGGGCAGTCCCTCGCGCTTGGAGATGAAGGTGATCACGTCCTCCCGGAAGCCGTCCACGCCCAGGTCCAGCCAGAAGCGCATGATCTTCTTGACTTCCTCCCGTACCCGGGGGTTGTCCATGTTCAGATCCGGCTGCTTGACCGCGAACAGGTGGAGGTAATGCTCGCCGCGCTCCTCATCGTAGCGCCAGGCGCGCCCCTCGAACAGACTGTCCCAGTTGTTGGGAGGCGTCTTCTCGTCGGCGCCCTTGCGCCAGATATAGTAGTCTTTGTACGGCTCCTCTCCCCGGCGGCTGGCCTGGAACCAGGGGTGCTCGTCGCTGGTGTGATTGACCACCAGATCCATGACCACCCGGATGCCGCGCTCATGGGCGCCGTCGAGCACCTTTTTGAAGGCCTCCATGCCGCCGTACTCGATGCTGATGTCCATATAGTCCATCACGTCGTAGCCGTAGTCGGCGTTGGGCGAGGGATACAGCGGCGAGAACCAGATCGCGTCCACGTGAAGCGTTTTTATGTAGTCGAGCTTTTCATAGACGCCCATCAGGTCCCCGATCCCGTCGCCGTTGCCGTCCTTGAAGCTCCGGGGCCAGATCTGATAAAAGACCGCGTCCTTGTACCACAGTGTCCGTTCCATGTCCGGACCTCCTTCAGCGGCGTTCGCCGCAGTGTTCGATGAAAAACCGCGCGTTTTCGATTTTGATCACCCTGCGGTCGGCGAGCCGTACGCTGCCGTTGAGCCGGCCGTAGAGCTGATGGCGCCGGATGTCCGAGACCAGGGTGAACGCTTTCTCGTAATTGTCAAATTCCGGCGTGAATTCCAGATGCACCCGTCTGTCCGTGTCGGAGATGCGCCAGATGCGCATCAGGTTCTCGGATTTGAATTTGAAATTGACCCGTCCGAGCTTGTCCATGACGCCGTCAAGGAAGACCGCGTTCTCCGTGGGCGCGCTCTCGGGGCCGTAGTCCTCCCCGAGATTGAGCGCGAGATACCCGTCTCCGGTCTGAATGCCGCCCGCGGCCCAGATGCGGGTGCTCTGATAGGGCAGCACGCCCCGGCCGCTGCTCAGCGCCATGACCGTGCCCTCGCCCAGCGGATAGTCCAGCTTGTGCATGTGGACATGGCCGGAAAAATGCGGGAAGATCATCCGGTACTGATAAAGAAAGCAGCTCTTGCGGGCAAAGGGGATCGCCGCGGCCATGGCCTCCGTGTCGCACAGGCCGCAAAGCTCGACGTCGAACCGGTCGGAGCGAACGATCAGCTGCCGCATCCTGCCGTCGAAGCCGATGGACAGAAACAGCTCCTTGTCCTCGAATTTGAGGGTGTGCGGCTCCGAAAAGGAGAAGTCCAGGTCCAGGCTGTCGCCGCAGAAGAGCTGCCGTTTCCCGCAGGTGACGCGCTCCTCGGTGTCGAAATCCACCAGCGTGGCCCCCACTCTCCCGCCGCCGGGGCCGTGGTCGTAAAAGACCAGGAAGGCAAAGTGCTCGTTGAAGACCTGATAAAACTCCCACTCCCGCCGGCGGAAGGGCAGGCGGATGTTCTCCTTGTTGTACTCAAATATGTCGTCCACGGCCCAGCAAGGGTCCGTAAGGCGCCCCTTCTGGGTCAGCAGCGGCTGGCGGATGCTGTCTGTCATTTTATCCCTCCATCACATGCAGCGCAGCGATCTCCGGATCGGTGATGCGCTTCATGATCTCGTATGCGTGAGGCTCCAGAA
>JAFXYJ010000058.1 GCA_017541825.1 Oscillospiraceae bacterium
AAACACAGCCTTGACAGGCTGTGTTTTTGATATCGGGGGATTTCGCTCCGGCGCTTGGCGGGAAATTAGTTCAGGTTCAAGCCTCTCACCCCGCTGCCGCGGGTGCGGGAAAAATGCCGGCGTACCGTCTTGCCGTAGGGGTCCCTGCATCGCAAACTCACGCACCACGCAGCGTCGGAAGCCCCAAAATTCCTCCCACGCAGCGCCGGAGCGAAGCGGTGTGGCGCGGACGGGGATGCTGGAGCCCATTCGTCAAGCAGCGAGTAAAAACGCAAACGCTATCAGTCAAAAAGGGGGGTCCAGGGGGGCGGCATTTGCCGCCGCCCCCTGGCTGTCTTTTCTCCTGCATGGTCTTTTCTGCAGCACAGAAAAGACCTGCAAAAATGCGAATTGCCTACAAGTCAGTACTACAATGGAGCAGAACCGGCCCGCCCCGGTTACGGCGAACGATACGCAGCTTGCGAGGACGCTCTGCAGCACAGAAAAGACCCGCAAAAAAGCGAATTGCCTGAGAGTCAGTATTACAATGGAGCAGAACCGGTCCGCCCCGGTCAACGGAAAAAGCTCCTACCCCGGTCACGGTATATTTCTCTCCCCGATGCGTCGGAGCAACAAAAAGGGGCTGCCCGGCGGCAGCCCCTCTGCGGAATGCTTTTGTATCCGGTGCGCGGATCACATGACGCCCTGCGCGAGCATGGCCTCGCTGATCTTCAGGAAGCTGGCCACGTTGGCGCCGACCACCAGGTTGCCGGGCTTGCCGACGGCCACGGAGGCGTCATAAGCGGCCTTGAAGATGTTGCGCATGATGCCGTGCAGGCGCTCGTCGACCTCCTCGAAGCTCCAGCTCAGGCGCATGCTGTTCTGGGTCATCTCCAGACCGGAGGTGGACACGCCGCCGGCGTTGGCCGCCTTGGCCGGACCCACGGGGATGCCCGCCGCGTGCAGCAGCTCGACGGCCTCGATGGTGCAGGGCATGTTGGCGCCCTCCGCCAGGGCGATGGCGCCGCCGGCGATGATCTTTTTGGCCTCCTCCGCGTCGACCTCGTTCTGGGTGGCGCAGGGCAGGGCGATCTGGCAGGGGATGTCCCAGATGTTCCGGCAGCCCTCGGTATAGACGGAGCCGGGGACCTCGTCGGCGTAGACCCTGATGCGGGCGCGGCGGTTGAGCTTGATATCCTTGACCACGTCGAGATCGATGCCGCGGGGATCGTGGATGTAGCCGTTGGAGTCGGACATGGCCACAACCTTGCCGCCGAGCTGCATGACCTTCTCGGCGCAGAAGATGGCCACGTTGCCGCTGCCGGTGATGATGACGGTCTTGCCGTTGAAATCGGTGTCGCAAAGGGTCTTGAGCATCTCCTCGGTGAAGTAGCAGATGCCGTAGCCGGTGGCCTCGGTACGGGCCAGCGAGCCGCCGAAGGTCAGGCCCTTGCCGGTGAGCGTGGCGCCCTCAAACTGGTTCTTGATGCGCTTGAGCTGGCCGAACATATAGCCGATCTCGCGGGCGCCCACGCCGATGTCGCCGGCGGGGATGTCGGTGAACTGGCCGATGTGGCGGGTGAGCTCGGTCATGAAGGCCTGGCAGAAGCGCATGATCTCGCCGTCGGACTTGCCGTGGGGATCAAAGTCGGAGCCGCCCTTGCCGCCGCCCATGGGGAGGGTGGTCAGACCGTTCTTGAGGTTCATCTCAAAGCCGAGGAACTTGATGATGGACAGGTTCACGCTCGGATGGAACCGCAGGCCGCCCTTGTAGGGACCGATGGCAGAGTTGTACTGCACGCGGTAGCCGCGGTTGACCTGCACCTTGCCCTCGTCGTCGACCCAGGCCACGCGGAAGGTGACGGTGCGGTCGGGCTCCACGAAACGCTCGAGGATGCCGTTTTTCTCCCACTCGGGGTGGTCGTCCACGATGGGCTCGAGGCTCTCGAGAAACTCGCGGATGCACTGCTGGAATTCCGGGGCGTCGGGGTCGCGCTTGAGGACCTCGTCGTAGACCTTCTGCAGATAGGCGTTTTTCATGCTATGTAGTCCCTCCTGTATATTTATTCTTTTATGAGCGGGTAATCTTTGCATATTATAGACTGTATTCCTGCAGGATGCAAGGGCACTTTGCCGATTTTTCGCGGGGTTTTTTTGGCTTTTTCCCGGAAAAAACGACAAAACTGCAGCAAAATATTCTTTTTGCCGCGTTGAACGGTCGGCGCGGGGGATGTGTCCCCATCTGTCCGCCGCTGCCGCGCCGCCGGCGCCGATGCCGGGCGGATGCGTGTTTTCGTCCGCCGCGGCCGGGACCGGGGCCATCTGTCCCGCCGGCTGCGCCGGCCTGCGGGGCAGACGTGCCGGCCCCCGGTCCGGCGGGAAAGGATATCATCCCGCGCCGAAGAGCACCAGGGCGATGCCGTAGAGGATGCTCGCCCCGACGCCGTAAACGATGACCGGTCCGGCGATCGTGAACATCTTGGCCGCCGTGCCGGGGATGAGCCCCTCGCGCTTGAACTCCAGCGCCGGGGCCACCACCGAGTTGGCAAAGCCGGTGATGGGCACGAGCGTACCGGCGCCGGCAAAGCGGGCGATGTCGTCGTAGACGCCCAGTCCCGTGAGCAGCGCGCCGACGAACACCAGCGTCAGCGACACGGCGGTGCCGGCCTCGTCCCGGGCAAGGCCGCGGCTGAGGAAGCCGTTCATCAGCGCCTGGCCGACGGCGCAGATGGCGCCGCCCACGGCGAAGGCCTTGCCCACGTCGGCCCACAGCGGCGAGGCGGGCTGCTTTTTCTTCACATATTCATTGTATTCCGCATTGGTCATGTCCATAAAAAACGCCTCCGGGAACAGGATTCCCCGGAGGCGTCAGAATATGCGCGGTTCAGTCCGACGGCGCGGCCATGATCTCGCGGCCCATGAGCACGCCCATCACGGAGGCCATCATCAGCCCCCGGGTCCAGCCGGAGGAGTCGCCCAGACAGTGCAGGCGCCGCACGCTGGTATTGAAATGCGGGTCCATCTTCACCCGGTTGGAGTAGAACTTGAGCTCGGGAGAGTAGAGCAGCGTCTCATAGGAGGCGAAGCCCGGCACCACCTGATCCACGGCCTTGATGAAGTTGATGATGTTGAGCATGGAGCGGTATGGCATGGCGGCGGTGATGTCGCCGGCCACCGCGTCGGGCAGCGTGGGCCGCACGTTGGACTGGGCCAGCTCCTTGTCCCAGGTGCGCTTGCCGTCGAGGATGTCGCCGTAGCGCTGGACCAGGATGTGCCCGTTGGCCAGCATGTTGGTCAGCTCGCCCACCTTCTGGGCGTAGCTGATGGGCTGGTTGAAGGGCACGCTGAAATTGTGGGAGCAAAGGATGGCCAGATTGGTGTTCTCGCTCTTG
>JAFXYJ010000059.1 GCA_017541825.1 Oscillospiraceae bacterium
CGACGAAGCCACCAGTGCCCTGGACCCGACCACGACCCAGTCGATCCTCGCCCTGCTCAAGGAGATCAACCGCCGTCTGGGCGTGACCATCGTGGTCATCACCCACGAGATGCGTGTCATCGACCAGATCTGCGACCGGGTGGCCGTCATCGACCACGGACAAATCGCCGAGATGGGCGCGGTCAGTCAGGTGTTCACGAACCCTCAGTCGGCCATCGCCCGGGAGCTGATCCTCCCCGGCGCGGGCACGGCGCCTGTTTTCACTCCCGGCGGGCAGAGGCTGCGTCTGGCCTTCAACGGTGAGATGACCAGCTCCCCCGTGGTGGCGAGCATCGCCATGGAATGTCAGGCGGCGGTGAACATCGTCACGGCGGACATCCGCATGATCGAGGACAAGGTCCACGGCCAGATGCTGCTTGAGCTCCCCACGGATCAGGTCCAGGCCGACAAGGTCTGCGCCTGGCTGTCGGAGCACGGCATCCCCTATTCAAAGGAGGTGTGACAGGATGTTTACCGATATGTTCGTCAAGCTGTGGCACAACCACATCTTCCTCTGGGGCATTTGGCAGACAGTCTATATGACCGTGATCTCCACCGCCTTCGCCTACGTGCTGGGACTGCCGCTGGGTCTGATCCTCTCCGTCACGGACAAGGACGGGATCCGTCCCCGCCCCGCCCTCAACAACGCGCTGGGCGTTATCGTGAACGCGTTCCGTTCCATCCCGTTCATCATCCTGATGGTCGCGCTGCTGCCGGTGGCGAAGTTCGTCGTCGGCACCTCCATCGGCAACAAGGCCGTCATCGTCACGCTGGTCGTCGGCGCGGCCCCCTATGTGGCCCGGATGGTGGAGTCCTCCATCAAGGAGGTGGACAAGGGCGTCATCGAGGCCGCGGAGGCCATGGGCACCCCCACCTTCCAGATCATCACGAAGGTGCTGATCGCCGAGGCCAAGCCCTCGCTGATCACCGGCGCGGTGATCTCCATGGTCACGATCCTCGGCTATTCCGCCATGGCGGCCACGCTCGGCGGCACCGGACTGGGCCAGGTGGCCGTCGTGTACGGACACCAGCGGTTCAATCAGGACGTGATCTGGTTTTCCGCGCTGCTGTGCGTGCTGATCGTGCAGGTCATCCAGGTGGTCGGCATGCGCATCGTCCACCGCACCGACAAGCGCATCAATCACTGAAACTCAAATTTATACAATATGAGGAGGAAAAAACATGAAAAAACAGCTTTCCGTTCTTCTGGTCCTGGCGCTGGCTCTGTCCCTGTTCGCGCTGACCGGCTGCGGCTCTTCTTCTGCGAGCAGCACCGCCGCCGAACCCGCCGCTGAGCCTGCCGCCGAGCCCGCCGCCGAACCCGCCGCCGAACCCGCCGAGGCCGAAGAGACCGGCCCCGTCGTCATCAACGTCGGCGCCACCGCCTCTCCCCATGCCGAGATCCTCGAGCAGGTGAAAGACAAGCTGGCCGCCGAGGGCTATGAGCTCAACATCATCGTTTTCGACGACTATGTGCTGCCCAACACCGCCCTTGAGGACGGCGAGCTCGACGCCAACTACTTCCAGCACACCCCCTATCTGGACAGCTTCAACGCCTCCAACGGCACGCACCTGGTCAGCGCGGCGAAGGTCCACTATGAGCCCATGGGTCTGTTCGGCAACGGCGTGACCACCATCGACGCCATCGTCCCCGGCTCCACCATCGTGATCCCCGCCGACGACAGCAACCAGACCCGCGCGCTGCTGCTCCTGCAGCAGGAGGGTCTGATCACCCTGCCCGAGGGCGCTTCCCTGGGTACCGGCGTGAGCACGCTGGACGTGGTGGACGACGGTGGCTTCACCATCGTCCCCGTGGCCGCGGATACCGTTCCCGCCCAGCTCCTCAACGGCGACGAGTCCACGCTGGCCGTGGTCAACGGCAACTATGCCCTGGACGCCGGTCTTGACTTCGCCACCGTCATCGCCATCGAAGCCGCCGAGGGCGAGGTCGCCCAGACCTACGCCAACATCATCGCCGTCAAAGAAGGCCGTGAGAACGATCCCGCTATCAAGGCGCTGATCGACGCGGTGCTCTCCGACGACGTCGCCCGGTTCATCGCCGACACCTATCACGGCCAGGTAGTCGCGATCTTCTGATCCCGACAGCAAGCGCAAAAAAAGCGTACCGTTTTTCGACGGTACGCTTTTTGCATATTATACCCTTCGGCTGGCAGACTATGGACCGGAGGTATGGGAAATGAATATCCAAAAATCTGTCCTCGCGGCGGCGGCATGCGTCTGGCTGCTCGGCGCCGCGGCCGTGCTGGCCGCGCCGACCGCGGAAAATCTGGAGCTGACGGCCGTGCGCGGACAGCCGACGGCCGGACATCTCACCGCGTATGACCCGGAGGGCGGCGAGGTCACGTTCCTGCTGACCACGCCGCCGGTCAAGGGCACGCTGGAGCTGGACACGGACGGGCGCTTCGTCTATACGTCCGCGCCGAACAGACGCGGACGGGACTATTTCGGCTACCGCGTCTCGGACGCGGCGGGCCGTCTCTCCGAGGAGGCCACCGTGATCATCCGCATCCGGAGGGCGTAAGTCCGGCTCATCCCTTCTTCAGCCGTTCCGCCAAGGCCCTGTCCGCCCGGCCGATCAGCGTGCGCTGATCCGTATACACCACCCGCCCCGGTCTTGCCCCGGCGGGCTTTTTCACGTTCCGTACCGGCGTGCAGTCCACCGCCGCCCGGTCGCCGTCCGCGGTCTGCGAATAGGTCGCCGCCAGATCGGCAGCCTGCCGGATCGTTGTCTCGTCGGCCTCCCCTTCCCGCTGCGGCACGATCACATGGCTGCCGGGGATCTTCTGCACGTGGAGCCACAGATCGCCCCTGTGGGCGACATGCAGCGTGAGCTCGTCGTTCTGCGCGTTGTTGCGTCCGACGAGGATCTCAAAGCCCGTGTCGGAAATAAAACGCATCGGGCCGCGGGCGGCGGGCCGTTTCTGCCGTTTCGTCTCGACCTTCTGCCGGATCAGGCCCGAGGCGGTCAGCTCGGCACGGATGTCGGCCAGGTCCCTGTCGCTCTCCGCCCGGGTCAGCTCGTGGAGCACGCTCTCGAGGTACTCCTCTTCCTCCCTGGCGGAAGCGATCAGCCCGGTCAGCACCCCGGCGGCCGTCTTGGCCTTGTTGTAGAGCTTATAGCTGGCCGCGGCGTTCTGCTGCGGCGTTTTCCGCGGATCCAGTTCGACGGTCACGGCGGGACAGTCTTCCTCGAAATAATCCTCGCACTCAAAGGCGGTCATGCCGCGGCGGAGGCGATAGATGTTCGCGGTGATCAGATCTCCGCGCCGGCGGTGCTTTTCTCTGTCCTGCGTGGCCAGCAGCTCCTGTTCCCGGGCCGCGAGCTTGCGCCGCAGCCGGGAGAGCGCGGTGTTCACGCTGCGCGTGAGCTCCGCGGAGCGTCGGCGCAGGTTTTCCTGCCGGTCCCGGCGGGCATAAAAGTCGTCGAGCAGCGCGCTGAAGGAGGGATATGCGGTCTGCTGCGTACCGTTTCCGTACTGATCCATCGGAATGAAGGAATAATCCTTCGGGATCCCGTCCCGGGACAGCAATACGGGCCGGAAGTCCTCCCGTCGGATCCGATCGCGCAGCTCTTGGGCGCGTGCGGTCAGTCCGTCCCAGCCTCGGAACGCAAGCTCCCGGCACAGCGCCGGCGACAGGCCGCCGAAGGTGTCGAGCAGCCATTTGTCCGCTTCGCCGGCACGGTCTGCCGCAGCCGCCATGGCCGCGAAGGTCTCGGGATCCGTCCGGAAAAAGGAGGGCTTCGGCTGGGCCGGCGGCGGAACGTAAAACAGTCCGGGCAGCAGCGCGCGGCGGGCGCTTTCGGAGTAATCGAGCCGCCGGAAGGCGTCGATGATGCGTTCTTCCGCGTCCACGAGCAGCAGATTGACGCCCTTGCCCATGAGCTCGACGCAGAGCGTCTTTTACGAATGGAAATTGAGCTCGTCCGAGCTGTCCAGACGGAACGTCAGGGATCGCTCGCCCTCGGGCTGTTCCAGAGCGGTGATCCTCGCGCCGAGAAGGTGTTTGCGCAGCAGCATGCAGAACATGGGCGGCTGCGGAGGATTCTCAAAGCTCTGCTCCGTCAGATGGACTCTCGCGCTGCCGGGACGCAGGGAGATCAGCAGCTTGACGTTCCCGGACTGCCGGGAACGCAGGAACAGGACCAGCATGTCCCGTTCGGGCATGCTGATCCTGTCGATCTTCGCGCCGAGGAGCACAGGCTCCATCTCACGGCGCAGCGCTGTCAATACGATCGCGTCCAGCGGCATTTTCTTCCTCCCATATGACGGAGAAGAGCTCGCGGATGCGATCCTTCTCTTCCCTCAGATACAGCCAGCCGAACAGGGCCTCCAGTCCGCTGGCCGCGTGGTACTCCCCGGGCGAAGCGCCTTTTGGCGCGGCATGGCCGTGGGAGTTGCGGCCGCGGCGAAACACAGCGGCCTCGGTCTCGCTCAGACGGGGCAGCAGCATTCGGGCGGCTCTCGCCTGCGCCGGGGCCGACACGTGCCGGACCGTCTCCCGGTGGAGCTGCCCGGCAGTGAGCTTCCCGGCGCGGCACAGCTCTGTGCGCACCAGCAGCTCATACACCGCGTCGCCCATATGCGCCAGCGCCAGGGCGCTCATGGCGGACAGTTCACTCTCCGAAACGATCATTGGCTGCTCCCGAGGAAAAATCGTCCTTCTGCTCGTTGATGAGCTGCTCCACCGCCGAATTGCCGGTCATGCTCATCTCCTGCCACTGTTCGCGGGTGATCAGGATCTGTCGGGGCTTGGAGCCTTCAAAGGGCCCGACGATGCCGAGCTCCTCCATCTGATCCACCAGACGGGCCGCCCGGGAATACCCGAGCTTGAGCCGGCGCTGCAGCATGGAGACCGAGGCCTGCTTCGTATCGAGGATCACATCCACGGCCTGGGGCAGCAGCTCGTCGTAATCGGCAAACATCGCGCCCTCGCTCTCGGGGGCGGTATCCTCCTGGGCGGATTTGTCCTTTTCCGCCACGGCGTTCTCGATATGGCGCATGATCTCGTCGTCGTAGTCGGCGGAGGCCTCCTCCTTGATGAAGTTGATGACGTTCTCGCGCTCCTCGTCGGTGACGAAAGCGCCCTGTACACGCATAGGCTTGCCGCAGCCCAGAGGGGCGTAGAGCATATCGCCCATGCCGATCAGCTTCTCCGCTCCCTGGTTATCCAGAATGATGCGCGACTCCAGCGCGCTGGATACCGCGAAGGCGATCCGGCTGGGGATGTTCGCTTTCATCAGGCCCGTGATGACGTCCGCGGAGGGCCGCTGGGTGGCGATGACCAGGTGCATGCCCGCGGCGCGTCCCATCTGCGCCACGCGGCAGATGCTCTCCTCCACTTCCTTGGCGGCGGTCATCATCAGATCGGCCAGCTCGTCGATCACGATCACCACGTTGGGCAGCGTGGGCTGGGCGTTCTTGGACATGTAGTTGTTGTAGCCGGTGAGGTCGCGCACCCCGATCTCGGAAAAGAGCCGGTAGCGCTTCATCATTTCCACCACCGCCCACTGCAGGGAGCCGGCCGCCTTTTTCGGGTCGGTGACCACGGGGATATACAGGTGCGGTATGCCGTTGTAGATGCCGAGCTCGACCATCTTCGGGTCGATCATGATGAGCCGGACCTCCTCGGGCGTGGCCTTGTAGAGCAGGCTCAGGATCAGGCTGTTCATGCACACGGACTTGCCGCTGCCGGTGGTGCCCGCGATGAGCATGTGAGGCATCTTGGAGATGTTGCCGACGATGCAGTTGCCGCCGATGTCCTTTCCCACGGCAAAGCTCAGCTTGGACGTGGAGTTTTTAAAGGCCGGCGAGTCGAGGATGTCGCGGAGATACACGGTGCTGACGATCTTGTTGGGCACCTCGACGCCCACTGTGGAGATCTTGTCCGGGATCGGCGCGATGCGCACGTTGACCACACCCAGCGACAGGGCCAGATCCCCCGCAAGGTTGGTGAGCTTGTTGAGCTTCACGCCCGCCTCCAGCTCCAGATCGTAGCGTGTGACGGTGGGCCCGCGGGTAATGCTGCTGATGGACGCCCCGATGCCGAAGCTGCGCAGCGTCGTCTCCAGCCGCTCGCGGTTGAGCGCGATCTCCTGACTGCCGTCGGAGGTGATGCCGTCGCCGGAGCGGAGCAGCTCCACCGACGGGAAGCGGTACTCCGGCAGCTCGCCGGCCGTCTCGATGGCCAGGGAGATCTCCTCCGCGGCGGAGGCGGCCTCTTTCCCGCTCACCTTCTCCCCGGCGCTCTTCCCTTCGGGGATCTCGGCGGTGCCGTTATCCAGCTTGACGCCGCCGCCGCTCTCCGGCTGTCCGAGGAACGGGAACGTATCCCCGACGCTGGGGATCTCGACCGCCGTATAATCGGGCTCGGGCTTCTTTTCCTCCACGGGCCGGACGTTCTTCCCGCGGCCGCGGTAGATGATGCCCTGGGGCATGTCCGGAATGTCGTCCTTCTTCGGCTCCGGCGCCGGGGGCTTCACGGGGCTCTCGTTTACGTCGTCGATGGGGATATCGATCCAGCGGGAGATCTTGCTTTTGGCGGAGCCGCCCGTTTTCTTTTTCGATTTATCCGTTTTGCCCGACTTCTCGTCGATGGGGATGTCGATATCAAAGGCCTCCGCACGCGGCACCGTGCGTACGTTCCGGGCCGGCAGCGGCGCCGGCTCCGGTTCGGGCTCGGGTTCCGGCTCGTAGGGCGGATACTGATGGTTTTTGATATTTTCCACCGTCTGCCGGAAGGAGACCTTCGCGCCGATGAACACCATGGTCACCAGCGCGACGATCAGCACTACCAACGCGCCGATATTGCTGATGGCGCTGTTGAGCAGCTGTGCCAGCACGCCGCCGATCACGCCGCCGGTCTCATAGTTCTGGCCGCCGAGATAAAGAGAACGGATGTTGTCCGCGGCAAAAACGAATCGGTCCGAATTGACGATCAGGTGTACGATGGCGCCGAAGAACACCGGTATCAGCGACACACAGATGATGCGCGCCTTCACAGGTCTCCCTTTGTGGAAGATCAGGATCCAGGCGAGCCACAGCAGGCACGGGGCCGTCACATAAAAGCCCCAACCCAGCAGGCCCTGGAATCCGTACAGGCACAGTCCTTTGATGAGCCATGCGTCCTGTGCGAAGGGAAACAGGCCAAGAAACGCGAGCATCCCCAGCAGCAGGCAGACCCCGCCGCCGACCTCCCGGCGGATGGGGCGTCTGCCGCCGGCGGGCACGGCCCTGGCGGGCGCCGTTTTTGCGGCTGTCGTCTTTTTGGCTGTTGTTTTTTTGCTTGTCTGCGCAGCAGACTTCTTTTGTGCCATGTTCCTCTCCTCAGAAAAGTGATGCGATCAGGGCGAACAGTCCCACGCCCCAGAGATAGTAAGAAAACTTGCCGAAGCGGCCGGTGTTGAGCAGCCGGCGCAGCAGCTGGATGCAGAAATACCCGGAAACGAAAGCCGCCAGCGTGCCGCACAGATACGCCGGGAGGTTCGACCAGTCCACATTGCCCCGGAGCGCGTCGATCAGCGAGAGCAGATTGGCTCCCAGCACCGCGGGCACGCTCAGCAGCAGAGAGTACTTGGCCGCGTAGGGCCGGCTCTGTCCTGTGGCGAGGCCGGCGGTGATCGTGCTGCCGGAGCGGGAAATGCCCGGGATCGTCGCGATCGCCTGAGCCAGCCCGATCAGGATGGCGTCCGTTACATGCATGGTCCGCTCGTTCCGGCGGCCCGGGGGCATTTTATCCGACATGAACAGGATGCAGCCGGTCAGGATAAAGGCGATGCCGATGAAGCGCGTATTGTAATAGAGCTGCTCCAGGCGGCTGTGAAACGGCAGGATCAGAAACAGCGGAAGCGTCCCGAAAAACAGCATCAGCAAAAAGCGTCCGCCCGGGTGCTCGGTGCGCTGCTGGGGCGGCGCGGTGCGCGCCTCCCGCACGAAGGCGGCGGTATCCGCGACGATGTACCGGATATCCTTCCAGTAGGATGTGACGACAGCGGCCACCGTTCCGAGGTGGAGCAGCACATCGAAAAACAGGTGCCCCTGTTCTGCCGTCTGCAGGTGAAATATGTTCTGCAGCACCGCAAGATGTCCGGAGCTCGACACCGGCCGGAACTCCGTGACCCCCTGCACAAGGCCGAGAAAAACAGCCGTAATAAAAGACAAACCGGATCCACTCCTTTTGATCGTTCTTCCGCGGCAGCGGCCCATACCTCTTTATTCCCTGAAAGAATATGATATCACTATTTCATAATTTTTACAATAGTTTCTCATTTTTCTCCCCTCAGGCGCAATTTACGCTTTACAAATCCGAAAAGTATGATATAATTTGCTTCGCGCTCGTGGGGGCGTAGCTCAGCTGGGAGAGCGTACGGTTCGCATCCGTAAGGTCAAGGGTTCGAATCCCTCCGTCTCCACCATATACAAAAGGCAACCTCCGCCGTCAGGCGGGGGTTGTTTTTTGTATCTGACGGAGGGATGAGAAGTTTATGCCCCGAAGGGGCAAATCCCTCCGTCTCCACCATATACAAAAGACAACCTCCGCCGTCAGGCGGGGGTTGTTTTTTGTATCTGACGGAGGGATGAGAAGTTTATGCCCCGAAGGGGCAAATCC
>JAFXYJ010000060.1 GCA_017541825.1 Oscillospiraceae bacterium
AATTCTTTTGTAATCGGAAACTCAGAAGAATACTAATGGCGAATTCCTTTGATATAATTGACCGGTTTGTTTTATCGAGTTATCGTAGGCTCGACCCCACCATGGCAAACCGGCACGCTCGGAAAGGAGACAAATGCGCCGCAAGAGTAAGAGCGCCAATGGAGCCGGCAGCATTATAAAACGCAGCGACGGACGATGGGAAGGAAAATATACCATCGGGTTTGACGCTGTGACCGGAAAGCAAAAACGCAAATCCATATATGGAAGAACAAAAGGGGAAGTGCGGGAAAAGCTCTCAGCGATCATTGCGGATATAGACGATGGGACCTATATCGAGCCCTGTAAGATGCCTTTATCCGAATGGCTGGATATATGGTTGGCGGAATACACCTTTGACAAAAAATGGTCCACGATGAAGCAGTACAGGGCCCAGGTCAACACGCATATCCGCCCCGCCCTCGGGAAATACACATTGGCGCAGCTGAAGCCCCATATGATCCAGACCTTCTGCAACAGCCTGTACCGGGGAGCACCGGAACAAAAACCGTTGAGCGCAAAGAGTATTAAAAACATCCATGGTGTGCTGCGAAAAGCCCTGGCCATTGCGGTCAACCTGGGATACCTCCGGGAAAACCCGGCGGCCAACATCACCCTGCCGCGAATTGAGAAAAAGGAGATCGTTCCGCTGACAGATGCACAAGTTCGTGAGATGCTGCTGCTGGCAGAAGATGACTGTTTCGGGAATCTTCTTCGGGTTATGGTTTTCACCGGGCTGCGGCTGGCAGAGGCCATCGGCCTAACCTGGGACTGCATTGACTTTGAAAAGCACCGTCTTCGGGTATACCGCCAGCTTCAAAAGCGGCCTTTGGCAGACGGAGGTTTTGTCTTCGCAGCGCTAAAAAACGATAAGGGCCGTGTCATGGCGGTCCCGCCTTTCGTGGAGCAATTGCTGCAGCATGTAAAGCGTCAGCAGATCATGGAGCGAATGCGGGCGGGCACGGACTGGCAGGGCTGGCAATCGGCGCCGGAGATGGAAACCTATTTCATCTTTACAGACACATTGGGGCTTCATCTGCATCCCCAGACTACCTACAACCATTTCAAAAAGATCGCAACCCAGATCGGCGCACCGAATGCCCGGGTCCATGATCTGAGGCACACCTACGCCGTCCTTGCACTGCAGAACGGAGACGATGTAAAAACCGTTCAAAACAACATGGGACACGCCACCGCGGCCTTTACTTTGGACGTTTACGGCCACGTCAGCGAGAAAATGAAGGACGCCAGCGCGGATCGGATGCAGAGATACATTGAAAATCTTTAAAATCCCGGTAGTCGTCAGCGTAGTCGTCAAAGCCGTTTTTTCTTGTTTTTCGCGCCTCTCGGAAAACCCGGGATGCATTGAAAACAAAAGAAAATCGGCTTGAATCATAACGATTCAAGCCGATATTTGGCAGCGGGAGAAGGATTCGAACCCTCACATACAGAGTCAGAGTCTGCTGTGCTACCCTTACACAATCCCGCTATTTACATGCGCAAGTGGTATTATACCCAATAAAACCCGAAAGTCAAGACTTTTTTCTTTTCTTTTCGTTTTGGCCGGAGTGTGGTATGATGACGGCGGAGAGGGGGACGAGCCCATGACAGAGGGGAACGCGCGCCGGCGCGTGGCCGTGATCGGCGGCGGCGCGGGAGGACTGGCCGCCGCGGTTGCGGCGGGCGGCGCCGACGCGGAGGTCATCATACTGGAAAAGGCCAACCGGGTCGGGAAAAAGCTCCTGAAGACGGGCAACGGCCGCTGCAATCTCTCGAACCGGCACGTGTCGAGCGAGGGGTACAACCGCCCCGGCTTCGTCGCGCCGCTGCTGGGGACGTTCGGCTGCGACGCGCTGGTGGACTTTTTTGCCTCCATCGGGCTCTGGACCGTGACGGACGGCGAGGGGCGCGTATATCCGCGCAGCGACACCGCCGCCTCGGTGCTGGACGTGCTGCGCCTGGCCGCCGCCGAGCGGGGCGTCCGGGAGATCTGCGCCGCGGAGGCCGCCGCCGTCGAAAGGCACGGCAGGGGGTTCGTTGTGCGCACCCGGGAGGGCGGCGAATTCTCGGCCGACCGGGTGATCGTGTCCTCCGGCGGCGGCACGGCGCTGCTCCGGCCGCTCGGGCATGCGTATGTGCCCTTTTCTCCGGCGCTCTGCCCGCTGAGGACCGATCCCGAGCCGATCCGCGGCCTCTCCGGCCTGCGGGTGAAATGCCGCGCGAGCCTGCGCCGTGACGGGCGGGAGGTCTTTGCCGACAGCGGAGAGCTGCTGTTCCGGGACTACGGCGTGAGCGGCATCCTCGCGCTGGATCTGTCACGCTATGCCCTCCCGGGGGACGAGCTCGCGCTGGACCTGCTGCTGGAGACGGACCGGGCGGCGCTGCGGGAAAAGCTCGAGGCGCGCCGCTCGCTGGGCCGCGCGGGGGCCGAGGGACTGACCGGGGTGTTCCACCGGCGGATCAACGAGGCGCTGGTGCGCGCCGCGGGCGGGACGGATCCCGGCGCGCTGGCCGAGGCCATGAAGGATTACCGGCTCCGGATCCTCGGGCCGGGCGATATACACAACGCGCAGGTCACCCGCGGCGGCGCGGCGGTGGACGCCTTCGATCCGCTGACCCTGGAGAGCCGTCTTGTGCCGGGGCTCTACTGCGTCGGAGAGGCGCTGGACATTGACGGCCGCTGCGGCGGATATAACCTCCACTGGGCCTTTGCGTCCGGACTGGCCGCCGGAAGGAGCGCCGCGGAATGATCGAGGTCAGGGACGTACGGCTGCCGCTGGACGGAGAGCTCAAGGCGGCATGCGCGAAAAAGCTGCGTGTCCGCGCAGACGAGATCACCGAGGTCCGGCTGCTGCGCCGAAGTGTCGACGCCCGGAAGAAGAACGACGTGCATTTCACCGTTTCCGCCGCCGTGGCCCTGCGCCGCGGCGAAGAGCGGTTCACGCCCCATGTGCCCTGGACGCCGCCGCGGATCACCGTGCTGCGCGCAAAGCCGAAGCACCGCCCGGTGGTCTGCGGCGCGGGCCCGGCGGGCCTGTTTGCCGCGCTGACGCTCGCCCAGGCCGGCGCCGAGCCGCTGCTCATCGAGCGCGGCGCCCCGGTGGAGGAGCGGCAGAGGGACGTGGAGCGCTTTCACCGCACCCGGGTGCTGGACACGGAATCCAACGTCCAGTTCGGCGAGGGCGGCGCCGGGGCCTTTTCCGACGGGAAGCTGACCACCGGCACCCATGACGTCCGGGGCCGGCAGGTGCTCGCGGAGCTGGCCGCCGCCGGCGCGCCGGAGGAGATCCTGTGGCAGGCCAAACCGCACATCGGCACCGACCGCCTGCCCGGCGCCGTACAGGGGCTGCGCCGGGCGATCCTGGACGCGGGCGGCGAGGTGCGTTTCCGCACCCGGCTGACGGACATCGTCCTCGGGGACGGCGCAGTGCGCGGCGTGACTCTGCGCGGCGCCGACGCGGAGGAGCATTTTGAGACGGATGTTCTGATCCTGGCCGCCGGGCACAGCGCCAGGGACATTTTTGCGCTGCTGTACGAAAAGGGCGCGGCACTCAGAGGCAAGCCCTTTTCCATGGGCGTGCGCTGCGAGCATCCCCAGGCGCTCATCGACCGCGCCCAGTACGGCGCCTTCGCGGGTCATCCCACGCTGGGGGCCGCGGACTACAAGCTCGCCGTCCGTCTGGAGAACGGGCGGGGCGTATACACCTTCTGCATGTGCCCGGGCGGCAGCGTGGTCGCCGCGGCCAGCGAGGAGGGCGGGCTCGTTGTCAACGGCATGAGCGCATTCGCCCGGGACGGCGTCAACGCAAACGCCGCGCTGCTGTGCGAGGTGCGCCCGGAGGATTTCGGCTCGCGGCACCCCCTGGCCGGCGTGGAGCTCCAGCGCCGCTGGGAAAGGGCGGCCTTCCTCTGCGGCGGCGGGGATTACCGCGCCCCGGCCCAGCTCCTGGGCGATTTTCTCTCCGGACGCCCCTCGGCGGGCCCCGGGAGCGTGACGCCGTCCTATCCGATGGGCGTGCGTTTCGGCGCGCTGGACGGCTGTCTGCCGGACTTCGTGCTGGCCTCGCTGCGGCAGGCCTTGCCGCTCTTTGACCGGAAGCTCCGGGGCTTCGCGCTGCCCGACGCGGTGCTGACGGGGATCGAGAGCCGGTCCTCCTCGCCGGTGCGGATCGACCGGGACGAAAGCGGCCAGAGCAGCCTGCGCGGGCTCTACCCCTGCGGGGAGGGCGCCGGCTACGCCGGGGGCATCCTCTCGGCGGCGGTGGACGGCATCCGGCAGGCGGAAAAGGTGATCGAACGCCTGACGCAGACATGATCTGACAATCCCGTTTCGCGCATATTCTCTGTCGGCGTGACAACAATATGTACAGCGGGACTTTTTCGGCGGAGCCGGGAGAGCTCCGCCTCATATAGATCGGGGCTGCCGCGGCTGCGGCAGCCCTATGTCTTGTCGGCGCGTGTGTACCGAGTGTTTAATTTTTAGTAGCCAATGGCGAAAAACTGTGATATACTGAATCGATATGGAAATCAGAACACATGCCGTCATCCTCTCCGGAGACGGAGAGACGACAAAAAACCGGGCCCGGGAGCTGGCGGCGGCGGCGCTGTGCGAGGGCGCGGGACAAAAGCCCTGCCGCGCGTGCCGTCACTGCCGGAAGGTGTTCCGCGGGGAGTTCCCCGGCATCCATCCGGACGTCATCTGCCTGGAACGGCAGCGCACGGCCTCCGGCAGCCTGCGGCGGGAGATCCTCGTGGATCAGATCCGCGCGCTGGACGCGGACGCCGCGGTACTGCCCAACGAGGCGGAGCGCAAGGTGTATATCCTGCCCGAGGCGGACACGATGAACCCCAGCGCCCAGAACGCGTTCCTCAAGCTGCTGGAGGAACCGCCCGCCCATGTGAGCTTCGTGCTGTGCGTACAGCGCAGCGACGCGCTGCTGCCCACGGTGCGTTCCCGCTGCGCGCTGGAGCGCATGACGCCGCGGGAGGAGGACGCGGACCCCGACGTGCTCGAGCGCGCCCGGGGGTATCTTGCCGCCCGGGACGACCGCTCGGCGCTCGTGCGCTGGGCCGCGGCGCAGGACAAGCTCGACAACGCCTCTCTGCTCGCGGTGGTCGGGTGCGCCCGGGAGACGGCCGTGGGCAGCGTGCCCGAAGGGGAGATCCTGTTCCTCGAGGACTTTCTCGGCAGGGCGGAGGAGTATCTGCGCGCCAATGTGGGCGTGAAGCATGTGACGTGGTATCTGGCCACATACGTTTTTGACAGGAAATGAGGCAATGCCAATGACAGAAGTGATCACGATAAAATTCCGGGGCCGGGGCAAAGCGTATTTCTTCGACCCCGCGGGCATTCAGGCCAAAGCCGACGATCAGCTGGTGGTGGAGACCTCCAAGGGCATGGAGCTGGGAAGCTGCATCGAGGGCAACCACATGGTCCCCGACGAGGCGACGGTCCAGCCCCTGCGTCCGGCGGTGCGCATCGCCACGGCCGACGACCTGCGCGTGGCGGAGATCAACCGCTCCCGGGAGGCCGAGGCGTTTGAGATCTGCAAGCAGATGATCGCCAAGCACAAGCTGGAAATGAAGCTGGTGGACGTGGAGTGCTCCTTTGAGGGCAACAAGATCCTGTTTTTCTTCACGGCCGACGGCCGCGTGGATTTCCGCGAGCTGGTCAAGGACCTGGCCGGCGTGTTCCGCACCCGAATCGAGCTGCGGCAGATCGGCGTGCGCGACGAGGCCAAGATGATTGGCGGCCTGGGCATATGCGGCCGGCCCTTCTGCTGCCATCAGTTCCTCGACGATTTCCAGCCCGTGAGCACCAAAATGGCCAAGACCCAGTCCATGTCCCTCAATCCGGTGAAGATCTCCGGCACCTGCGGCCGGCTGATGTGCTGCCTGCGCTACGAGCAGGAGGCCTATGAGGATCTGGTCAGGCACGTGCCGAAGAACGGCGCCTTCGTGCAGACCGTGGACGGCTACGGCAATGTGACGCTGGTGAACCTGCTGCGCCAGAGCGTCAAGGTCCGGCTGGACGGCCAGACCGACGACAACGTGCGCACCTACCCCGTCGAACAGGTCGCCGAGGTCCCCGGAGGCCGCCCGCCCGAGGGCGAGCCGCTGCCCCAGGTGCTCCACTATGTCCCCAAAGCGCCGGAGGTGTCGGAGGAAGAGGACGAGTGGGCCATCCCCCTGCTGGCCGGGGAGACTCCCGCCGAGGGGAGCGGTCAATCCGCCGCGGATACCGCCGGGGAGGAGACCGCGCAAAAGAGCGGCCAGAGCGGCCGGTCCCGCCGGCGCCGCCGGTCCCGGGGCGGAACCCACGCCGAAAAGACCGACAAGCCGGAAAAAGCGAAGACCGCGGAGGCTCAGCCCAAGCCGGCCCACAAGAGCGCCCCGGCGGCGAGCGCCGCGGCGTCGGAGCATCCCCAGGCCCCGCGGGGGACGAAAAGCGGCAAGCGGTCCGGCCACCGGCGGAACCGCGGCAGATCCGGCGGAGAAAAACGGCCGGAGGCGTAAAAACCGATTGCCAAGCCCGGCAGGGCTGTATATAATAATGTTTTGAATGAGATCCGTTCCGGTCCGCTCCGGACCGGCGCGGTCTGCGTTCCGACCATCGGAAAAGGAAAAGAGGTGACAGTCATGGAATCCGGTCACAGTACCAGCGGCACAGGAGAAGGCCGAAGTCACATACCCTTATGTCCGGCGTCCGTGACTGCCGGAAGGTAAAACGGCCTTTTTCGTGCCTTGCGCTCCATTCTATCACTGTGAGGAGGTAAGGCCCATGGCGGAGACTACCGTTACCATCGAGAGCACCCTCGCCGCGCTCGTGGCGGGGAAGAGATACGCCACGCTGCGTGATATCCTGATCACCATGAATCCCTCGGA
The DNA here is from genome assembly GCA_017541825.1 of Oscillospiraceae bacterium. GTDB lineage: Bacteria > Bacillota > Clostridia > Oscillospirales > Oscillospiraceae > Apopatocola. The sequence continues at coordinate 6,922 of JAFXYJ010000060.1, forward strand.
CGTGGCGGCCGTATTTGAAGATCTGGACGAGAGCGTCCTGCCGCTGCTGTTCCGGCTGCTGCCCAAGGAGCTGGCCGCCGAGACGTTCGTGGAGATGGAGCCCGAATCCCAGGAGCTGCTGATCCACGGCTTCTCCGACGCCGAGCTGAAGGAAGTCGTCGACGAGCTGTACGTGGACGACGCGGTGGACCTGGTGGAGGAGATGCCCACCAACGTGGTCAAGCGGATCCTGCGTTCCGCCGACCCGGAGATGCGCCGGATGATCAACGAGATCCTCCGCTACCCCGAGGATTCCGCCGGCAGCATCATGACCACGGAGTTTGCGTCCCTTCGGCCGCAGATGACCGTGGAGGAGGCCATCAAGCGCATCCGCCGCACCGGCGTGGACAAGGAGACCATCAACACCTGCTACGTCACCGACAGGGGCGAGCTCATCGGCGCGCTGTCGCTGCGCACGCTGATCCTCTCCGACCCGGAGAAGACCATCGAGGAGATCATGGAGCCCCACGTCATCTCCGTGACCACCACGGAGGACCAGGAGACCGTGGCCCAGATGTTCTCCAAGTACAACTTCAACGCCATGCCCGTGGTGGACACCGAAAACCGCCTTGTGGGCATCGTCACCGTCGACGACGCCATCGACGTCATGCAGGAGGAGGCCACCGAGGATATCGAAAAGATGGCCGCCATCATGCCCTCGGAAAAGACCTATCTGCGCTCCAACGCCTGGGATCTGTTCAAGCACCGCATCCCGTGGCTGATGCTGCTGATGGTCTCGGCCACGTTCACCGGGCTCATCATCACGAATTTTGAAAACGCTCTGGCCGCCCAGGTGGTGCTCACCGCCTTCATCCCCATGCTCATGGACACCGGCGGCAACTCCGGCTCCCAGGCCAGCGTTTCGGTGATCCGCGCCCTGTCCCTGGGCGAGCTGGAATTCACGGACCTTGTCCAGGTGATCTGGAAGGAGATCCAGACGGCGGTCCTGTGCGGCGTGTCGCTGGCCGCGGCCTGCTTCTGCAAGATCATGCTCGTGGACCGGCTGATCATGGGCAACACCGACATCACCGTATTGGTGGCGGCGGTGGTGTGCATCACCATGGCGCTGACCGTGCTGGTGGCGAAGTTCATCGGCTGCTCGCTGCCGATGATCGCCAAAAAGCTCGGCTTTGACCCGGCGGTGATGGCCAGCCCCTTCATCACCACCATCGTGGACGCGCTGTCCCTTCTCGTATATTTCGGCATCGCCACGGCGCTGCTGAAAATATAAACCGTACCATACAAACAATAAGGAGTATCCGTAATGAGCGAATGCAAAAGCAACTGCAGCAGCTGCGGGGAGGACTGCCCGAGCAAAAAGGACCCCTCGGAGTTTCTGAAGCCTCTCAATGAGAATTCCCGTGTTGGCAAGGTCATCGCCGTGGTCAGCGGCAAGGGCGGCGTGGGCAAATCCCTGGTCACCACCCTTCTGGCCGTCACCATGCGCCGCCGGGGCTACAAGGTCGGCATCCTCGACGCCGATATCACCGGTCCTTCGGTCCCCCGGGCTTTCAATATCCACGGCACCACCTACCAGAGCGCCTTCGGCATCGAGCCCGTCGACAGCCGGACCGGCGTCAAGATCATGAGCATCAACCTCCTGCTCGACAGCGAGACCTCGCCCGTGATCTGGCGCGGTCCCGTCATCGGCGGCGTCATCACCCAGTTCTGGACCGACGTCCACTGGGGCGAGGTGGATTATATGTTCGTGGACATGCCTCCCGGCACCGGCGACGCGCCGCTGACCGTGTTCCAGTCGCTGCCCGTGGACGGCGTGGTCGTGGTGGCCACTCCGCAGGAGCTGGTGGGCATGATCGTGGCCAAGGCCGTGAAAATGGCCCGCATGATGAGCAAAAAGGTCCTGGCCCTGGTGGAGAACATGTCCTATTTCCAGTGCCCCGACTGCGGCGGCCGGCACGAACTGTTCGGGCCGAGCCACGCGGACGGGACCGCGGCCGACTTTCTGATCCCGATGGTGGCGAAGCTGCCCATCGATCCGGCACTGGCAAAGTGCGTCGACGAAGGCACCGTGGAGGACTTCCGGGGCGACTGGCTCGATCCGCTTGCCGACGTCATCGAAAAGCTGTAAACCGCAAAAAAACAGGGACCGCTGCCAAACGGTCCCTGTTTTTTTGCGGTTTTGTGACCGGGGTAATATGCTTTTCCGTGACCGGGGTTTGGCGCATTCAGCTCCATTGTCGGTGGTTATCTCAGGAAATGCGCTTTTTCCTTTTACCGGGGTAATACCATCCAGCTCCATTGTCGGTGGTATACCGAGGTAATGCGCATTTTTCTTTGCGTATCTTTCTTTTGAAAAGCCCAAAAGAAAGATACGCGAGAAAGAAAAGGCTCGGTGCAGGACTCTAGGCGGAAGCCTCTTAAGTCTATCACTCAAAAGGCTGCTGCGCCGCCGGTCGCGCCACCCCGCTAACGCTCCGGCGCTTGGTTGGAGATTTATTAGGGTTGGCGCTCTCACCATGCTGCCGCGGGTGCGTATACTTGCCGGCGTCTCGTTTTGCCGTAGGGGCGCTTTTTGAAGCGCCCGTACATCGTCAACTCACGCGCCACGCAGCGCCGGAAGCCCCAAAATTCTTCCCACGCAGCGCCGGAGCACAGGCGGACGCCTAATCATACCACCCACGCAGCGCCGGAGCGAAGCGGTGTGGCGCGGACGGGGATGCTGGAACCCATTCAGTTTCGCACCGAGTCAAAACGCAAACGTTATCAATCTTAGAGGGGTCCAGGGGGACACATTTGCAGTGTCCCCCTGGCTGTCTTTTCTCATGCATGGTCTTTTCTGCAGCACAGAAAAGACCTGCAAAAATGCGATATAACGGCGGAAACGCATCCGATCCGAGCAAAAGGGATTCCCATAGAAAAAAGCGCATTACCTCGGTATCGTACCGACAATGGAGCTGAATGCGCCAAACCCCGGTAATGGATTAAAAGGCGCATTACGTCGGGCAAGTACCGACAATAGAGCAAAAGCTCCAACCCCCGGTCACGAAAAAAGGGACTGCTTTGCGGCAGTCCCTTTTTTTATTCATACGGTTTTATTCGACCTCCGGCACCGCGTCAAAGAGAATGCCCGCCGCGCCCTGTATGCCCTTCGGACAAAACAGATAGAGCGCCACCGTGCAGCCCGGGTCCGAGAGAGGTACGGAGACCAGATAGTCCCGGGCCAGGTTCCCGGCGCTGCTCATCAGGATGCACACGCCGCCGCCCTGCCGGATCGTGATGCCGATGGAATCGGGGCTGTTCACATAGCAATACTCCGACGGAGCGACGTTGCAGCTGTTCAGCAGCTTCTGCACGACGGAGCCTGCCTGAGACGCCGCCCTGGAGGGATTGAGGAGGATGAAGCGCTCGCCCTCAAGATCATGAAGGGAGACGGCGCTTCTTCCCGCGCAGGGATGGTCGGCAGACATGACGGCGCAGAGCTGATCCTCGGCGATCTTTTTGCAGCTCAGCTTGCCCTTTCCGACCTCCGACCGGCACCCGATGGCCAGATCGGCTCTGTTGTCGATGAGCATCGCGGGGGCCTCGAAGGGATCGCAGACCATGAGATCTATCTTTATCTGCGGATACAGCTCCGAAAAACCGAGGATGATCGGCTCGGTATACGCAGCGACCCAGTTTTTCGGGACGCCCAGCCGGATCCGACCGCTGAATCCGTCCGACAGAGTCCTTGCGTGGTCCATCAGAGACTGGTAATTGCTCAGGAGCGCGTGAAAATCCCCGTTCAAAGCCTCCCCCGCGGCGGTCAGCCGGACGTTTCGGGTGTTGCGGTCCACCAGCTTCACGCCGAGTTCCGATTCCAGCAGGGAGATGTGCCGCGACAGGGAGGGCTGGGTGATGAACAGGTCCTCGGAGGCCCGCGAGAAGTTCAGACAGTCCGCCAGCTTAACAAATTCCTGAATATAATCAATTCGGATCATAGGCGACACCCCCGCGGTAACCGAGTAATGATCATATATATCCTTTTACGAGTTAGTTATAGCAAATCCTGCGGGAGGATTCAACGCCATATTTATGCAAAATATGCATAAATGAACCGCAATCCAGTATTTCTCTTTCTTTTATCGATCCTCTATACTGAAATTTAGCCCGAACGGATGCCTTATTTTCATATAGTATTTGGACAAAATGACAGGGGAAAACGGTCAAATGCCGTTGCGGTCCCGCCACTGTAGCGGGGAGGATCTCCTCTCCGAAGCCAGGTCGCCTGCTTTTGTCCGCTGCGATTTCAGCCACGATGGATGGCGGCAAGCAGCGATGCACAAGGGCGCTGGCGCGCCCTGTGCTGTATATGCCTGTCTGCCGGCGCCCTCCCATCGCGGAGGGCGCTCTGCTTTTGACCCATGGGGGGAGCCTCCCCTTTGAGTAATACTTTACTTTCAAGGAGGATCTGCGTATGAAAAAGTGGAAATGGCTGGCCCTGGTGTGTGCCGCGGCGATGCTGCTGTGCGCCTGCGGCGGCGCTGCCAAGGACGACGGGACCGTGACCGTGACCGGCTCCAAGGGCGACGAATACAAAGTCACCGAGGAAGCGATCGCCGTCACGACGGACGAGAACGTGGAGAGCGAATACGAGCCCTACACGATCACACTGAACCTGGAGCGTTCCGGCATCGGCCAGAACATGGAAGAGACCTTCACCGCCGCCCCGACCCACGCGGTGGCCGACGGCGACCAGATGGCGGACATGCTCTTCGACCTGGGCCTGGCGGACCATATGGCCGGCTTCACCCGCGGCGCCTGCCTGTCCACGGTCAGCGAGTACCCCGCCCGCGACACCGTCCGGAAGCTGACCCCCGACGGCGTCAACCTGCGCAACGCCACCAAGGAGACGCTCATCGACACCGGCTGCGACTTTATGATGGGCTGGGATTCCCTGTTCTCCGAGAACAATTTCTCCGTCTCCTTCTGCCTGGAGCACGGCATCATCCCTTACTTCCCCTACTGCTGCTCCGACTCCGCCACCTTTGAAGACATTTTCAAGGACTACGAGGTCCTGGGCAACATCTTCGGCGTGCAGGAAGTGGCGGCCGAGCGGATCGCCGCCATGAAGGAGACCCTGGAAAGGGTCAAGGCCACCCTGGGCGATGATATCTACGCCAACCCCATCAGGGTCTTCGTCTATGACTCCGGCGAGGACGCCCCCTTCACCGCCTGCCAGGGCATGCCCGGCGACATGATCAAGCCCGCCGGCGGCATCTCCATCTTCGACGACATCCAGAAGGGCTGGGCCACTCCCTCCTGGGAGGAGGTCGTCGAGCGCGATCCTGACGTCATCCTGATCCTGAACTACGACTACGAGGACACCGAGACGAAGACCGAGTTCCTCAAGAACAACGAGTTCACCAGCCAGATGCGCGCCGTGCAGGAGGGCCGCATCTACGTCGCCAACTGCGCGGATATGCAGGGCTCCGCCGGCTCCGCGGGCACGGTGGAAATCATGGCCCGGCAGTTCTATCCCGAGCTGTTTGAATGATCCCGTCGTCCCTGCCGGGGCTCCGCGCCCCGGCGGGACATGGGGAATCCTATCGTAGAAAGAGGGATTGCCTGTGAATAAACAAAAGATCCCCCTGTTTCCCCTCCAGAAAAGGACCCAGTACACGGTCTTCTGCGTCGTCATGGCGGTCGTGCTGTTCCTTTCATTCCTGCTGGCCATCCGGCTGGGCAGCGTGGAGCTGGAATTCGACACGATCCGGAAGATCCTGATCAACCGCATCACCGGGCGGGAGATCTATGAGCCGGTCTGGAAGGAAAGCACGGAGCTGATCGTATGGACGATCCGCACCCCGCGGATCCTGACCGCCTTCGTGGTGGGCGCCGGTCTGACGCTCTGCGGTATCCTGATGCAGGTCCTGACCAAGAACTCCCTGGCCGACCCGTACGTGCTCGGCATCTCCCAGGGCGCCTCCGCCGGCGCGGTCAGCGTGATCATGTACGGCTGGCTGAACATCCTGGGCGGCTACGGGACCATGGCCGGCGCCTTTATGGGGTCGGTGGTCTCGATCATGCTGGCGCTGCGCATCGCCACCGTGCGCAACAAGGTCACGGCCACGCAGCTGGTGCTGGCCGGCATCGCGGTATCCGCGCTGTTCGGCGCGCTGACCAACTTCATGATCTACCACACCAAGACGGGCTCGGACAAGGTCAAAACCGCAAGCTACTGGATGATGGGCTCGCTCAGCGGTTCTTCCTGGGAAAAGCTCAAATACGCCACGATCGCCTTCGTGGTCTGCTTTTTCCTCATCATGCTGCTCACAAGGCAGCTGGACGTGCTGCTGCTGGGCGACGACGTGGCGGCCACGGTCGGTGTGGACACGGGGAAGCTGAAGCTGTGGATCATCATCATCGCCACGCTGCTGACCGGCATCATCGTCTCCGTCAGCGGCACGATCGGCTTCGTCGGCCTGACCTTCCCCCACATCACCCGCTCCATCGTCGGGACGAAGCATAAACGACTCGTACCCGCGTCCATGCTGGTGGGCGGCACGTTCCTGGTGATCGCCGACATCATATCGCGCGTCATCGTGGCCCCGGAGGAGCTGCCCATCGGCGTGGTCTCCGCGTTCTTCGGCGCCCCGTTCTTCCTGTATCTGATCCGCAAATCCAACGGGAAATTCGGAGGCGGGAAATGAAGCTTGACATTCAAAACATCACCTATTCCATCAACGGAAAGGTCATCGTGGACGGCGTGAGCCTGGGGATCGAGGAGGGCACGTTCGTCGGCCTGGTGGGGCCCAACGGCTGCGGCAAGTCCACGCTGCTCAAAAGCATTTACCGTACCTATCAGCCGGAATCCGGCGTCGTGTACATCGACGGAAAAAGCACCGACGACATGTCCAACCGGGAGCTCGCCCGGGAGATGTCCGTCATGCAGCAGGAAAACGTCGTCGAGTTCGACATGACGGTGTTCGACATGGTCATGCTCGGCCGCTTCGCCCACCAGAAAATGTTCGGCAACGACATGCTCCATGAGCGGGAGCTTGTCCGGGAGGCCCTGAAGGAGGTGGGGATGGAGAGCTACGAGGAACGCAGCTTCCTGTCCCTCTCCGGCGGCGAAAAGCAGCGCACGCTGGTGGCCCGGGCCCTGGTGCAGAACGCGCCGCTGATCATTCTGGACGAGCCCACCAACCATCTGGATATCGGCTACCAGTATCAGATCATGAGCATCCTGAAAAAGCAGAATCTCACCGTGTTCTCCTCGGTCCATGATCTGAATATCGCCTCCTGCTACTGCGACCGGATCGTGCTGATGAAAGCCGGAAAGATCGTCGACGTGGGTACGCCGGAGGAGATGTTCGTTCCGGAAAAGATCCGCTATCTGTTCGGCGTCAACACGCAGGTGACGCACAATCCCATCACCGGGAAGCCGAATATCGTTTTTATCCCGTCGGATAATCAGACATAACGCCTGCCCGATGAACAAGCGGCATGACCGATCGGCCATGCCGCTTTGTTCCTGTTTGCGATTGTAAGCGGGGAAAGGGGATCCGTTACCGGGGTTGGAGCTTTCAGCCCCATTGTCGGTGTTTATCTCAGGTAATGCGCATTTTTCTGTGACCGGGGTGGGCCGGTTCTGCTCCATTGTAATACTGACTTCCAGGCAATTCGCCTTTTTGCGGGTCTTTTCTGTGCTGCAGAGCGTCCTCGCAAGCTGCGTATCGTTTGCCCCGACCGCAAGCGGCGGGGCTCATTCACTCCGCTGCTCGTCCTTCCAAAAACACAGCCGCGCCGACACTTCGGGCCTCGTCGACAACTTCGGCCCTCCACTGTGCGGCTGCGTTTTTGT
>JAFXYJ010000061.1 GCA_017541825.1 Oscillospiraceae bacterium
AGGACGCCGCCGAGACCGAGGAAGAGGACGCCGTCGAGACCGAGGAAGAGGACGCCGCCGAGACCGAGGAAGAGGACGCCGCCGAGACCGAGGAAGAGGACGCCGCCGAGACCGAGGAAGAGGACGCCGTCGAGACCGAGGCCGAGGACGCCGTCGAGACCGAGGCCGAGGACGCCGCCGAGACCGAGGAAGAGGATACGCGATACGGCAAGAAGATCGCCTCCGGCCTGGGCAACGCCTCCGGCAACGTGACCTGGGACGAGTATGAAAGCGAGAACGGCGAGACCACCCTGGTTTTCCATGTGGAAAACGCTTCCGCCTCCGCAGCGGACTGTGCCATCACCATCAGCATGAAAGGTACCGCTCAGGCGGGCCGCGTCACCGCGATCGTGCTTGAACCCGGCATCACCGGGATCGGCTGGACTACCGTAAACAGCCAGAAGCAGGCCGCCGAGATCTTTCAGGACTTCTCCGTGCTCCGCAGTGTCAGCCCCTGCGCCTCCCTTCGTCAGATCGGCTGGAGCTCCTTCCGCAGATGCAACAAGCTCTCCGGCTTTCCGTTTGCAGCATGCCCCAACCTGGAGATGATCGCCCAGCAGGCTTTTAACCCCACCGCGTCTCTCCGCACCGCTGACCTCTCCGGCTGCAGCCGCCTGAGCTACATCGGGCCCTCCGCATTCAATCAGGGAAATAAAAGCTCCTGCACTGTAATCCTCCCGGCACACGAGATCGCAGTCATCGGTTCGAACGCGTTCCAGGGTGTGACAGTCATTCACACCGAGATCCCGGAAGAGGACGTCATTGAGACAGTGCACGAGATCCGCATTGACTACCGCGTCGTGGAAACCAAATCCGCAGGCAGCCTCCATGGCAGCCTCCCCACTGTTGTCGGCGGCAATGAAGACACTGTGATGAGCGATGAGAGCATTCAGCTCCGTTCTCTCAGCGCTGATACCTATGTGACCGCCCGCGCTTCCGAGCAGGCGCACTTCCCCTACTTCACCTATGTGTTCAAGGGCTGGCTGACCGAACGCAACGAGATCCTTGCGCCGGGCGCCTGCGTTGAGGCCGCAGCGCTGGACGCTGACGGAAACGGCACCGCGGTGCTCAGCACCGTATGGAGCGGAAGCTGGCAGTCCGGCAGCGGCACCCCCTCCGCCAATTTCTCCATCTGGACTAACGCGGCGAGCCTTCAGGCCTGCCTTGAGAACGGAACGCTGATCGGCGAGAACGTTTCCAGCTACTCCCCCAAAGTCGGCGCCGCCATCATGCTCGCACTGGACGCCCAGGGCCGCACGATCACTCCCGACCAGCTCGTATCTCCCTCCCACGGAAACAACGGTACCCCGAATGTGGGCACGATCTACAATTCCGGCTATCACTTCGCGGATAACAACCAGGGGAAATACCTGATGGTATCCTACCTCGGATCCTCCATCACCAGCGCCGACAGCGCAGTGCGCACCCTGGCCGTCTCCGGCCTGCGTACGACCGATTCGGAATCCGGCGACGTCACCTGGAAACTCTCGAACCTCCCGAGCGACGCCGAAGTACTCAATAAGCTTGCTTCCTATGTCCGCAGCGGCATGACCGTGCTCAGAGATGAAAACGGCCGCGCGATCGAGGCCGACGAACTCACCACCGAGAACTACTCGATCCTCTGGTGCCAGGTCAAGTACCAGTCCGGCAGCGCGGATGGCTGGAACATTAACGGCGTGCTCTGCGCAAAAGCGCAGCCCGCTGAGGAACCTGCCGCCGAGTCCGAGGAAGAGATCCCCGCTGCCGAGGAAGAGACCCCCGCTGCCGAGGAAGAGACCGCCGAGGCCGAGGAAGAGACCCCCGCGGCTGAGGAAGAGACCGCCGAGGCCGAGGAAGAGACCCCCGCGGCTGAGGAAGAGACCGCCGAGGCCGAGGAAGAGACCCCCGCGGCTGAGGAAGAGATCCCCGCGGCCGAGGAAGAGATCCCCGCGGCCGAGGAAGAGACCCCCGCGGCCGAGGAAGAGACCCCCGCGGCTGAGGAAGAGACCGCCGAGGCCGGGGAAGAGACCCCCGCTGCCGAGGAAGAGACCCCCGCGGCCGAGGAGGAGACCCCTGCGGCTGAGGAAGAGACCGCCGAGGCCGAGGAGGAGACCCCTGCGGCTGAGGAAGAGGCTGCCGAGGACGAGGAAGAAAGCGCCGTTGAAGAAGCGTCTTCCGCGAAATCCGGGGGTGACCGGAAGGTCAAGCCCGCGCGTCCCGCCGCTGATCCCGCTCCCGAAGCAAACACCGCTCCTTATGAGATCATCCTCAATGACGCTGTTCCCGCTGCCGCGCCGGTGATCCCGGAGGAGCAGCCCGCCGCGGTCAATGCCCTCAGCCTGAAAAACAGACAGAATAAAACGCTCGCCCCCAGCCGCGCGATCGTCCTCACCGAAGAGCTGCACGACAGCAAGGTGCCGATGGCAGAGTTCAGCCGCAATACCCAAGCCGATAACGGCTGGGCGCTGATCGATCTGATCTGCATGCTTCTGGGCCTGTACATCCTCCTGCCTCTTCTGGGAATCAAAGCCAAGTTTGAGCGCGCCTCCGAGCTTTCCCGGAACACCTTCGACGACCTTGACGCCCGGGACCGCAGCTTCCTGTTCCGCTTCCGCCTCGGAATCGCAGCCGAGATCATGACCGTGATCATCTCGCTGGCGGTCATTGTTCTGACCCAGGACTTCAGCGCCGGGATGGTCCTCACCGACAGCGTAACCCCTCTTATGGCGGTCCTGTGCGCCGCTTGCGGAGCGATTGAATACATCATCCGCAGGGAGCGCAGCGAGGAAGCCGCTGAGGCGTAATAACCTGCAGATCATGGGCCGCTTCGAGCTCGCCGCCGCCATGGCCGGGAACGCCCGCCGGAAGCGGGAAAAGCCCGAGGGCAGGGCGAAGGACCCGCGGAAACGGTTCAAAGCCGTTTGACCCCAAAACCAGCAAGGCACTCTGCGAGCTGCAGAGTGCCGTTTTATATATTGGAAAATTCTGGGGTGATGGTGTATAATAAATTACTTAATTTTTCGGGCGTGATGGGAGACTGGAAAAGCTCGGATTTAAGGAGGATCTGCGGGGAAATGCGTATGACGATAGCGCAAGTCATGCAGAAAATGATTTCATTCTCTGAAGGCAACATTCACGATATCGACCATTTCATTCGTGTATGGACATATGCAAAAACAATCGGAGACCTTGAGCACTTAGACCAGGAGACACAATACATCCTTGAGGTCGCAGCAATCACGCATGATATTGCCTGCCCGCTTTGCCGGGAGAAATATGGAAATACCAACGGCAAATATCAAGAAGCCGAGGGGATTCCAATGGTGAAAGCTTTCCTTCGTGATACAGGAATCAGTGCATCCCAGGTGGAGCGAGTGCAGTATCTCGTCGGGCATCATCATACGTTTTCCTGCATTGACGGAATTGATTATCAAATACTTATAGAAGCAGATTATATCGCAAACGCATCGGAAAATGGATATGATGTGAAGAACATCGAAAACTTCATGAATAAAATTGTTAAAACAAGTGCTGGGAAGCAACTGATCAAAAGCGTGTTTTGCCTGTAATCAATTCGAGTTTTACCTCTCTAATCCCCTTCACCTAACGGTAGTAAGAACCCCTCAGCTTTACTACCATTTGACTGCCATTGACGGCAATGACTTGCCGCAGTTTGCCGTATTTTGCTTTTTCCGTGACTTAAGTCACAGTTTATTAACTACTTTTTCTGCCCGGCAAATCGCGATAAAACGGGGCAGAAACCGGCTTTTCAGGAGGCTGATCGCACTTGACTAAGATACTATTCGTTTGTCACGGCAATATCTGCCGGAGCGCGATGGCCGAGTGCGTGTTCACCCGGCTCGCCCGGGAGCGGGGCGCGGCGGACCGGTTCACGGTAGACTCGGCGGCGGCCACCCGGGAGGAGATCGGCAACCCGATCTACCCTCCGGCGGCGCGCAAGCTGCGCGAGAAGGGAGTGGAGATCCTGCCCCACCGGGCGCGACTGATGACGCGGGCGGATTACGATCGCTTCGACCTCCTCATCGGCATGGACGAGGAGAACATGCGCGACATGCGCCGCATCGCCGGCGGCGATCCCGCCGGGAAGCTCCGGCGGCTCATGGATTACACCGACCGGCCCGGCGAGGTCTCCGACCCCTGGTACACCCGGGATTTCGAGGCTGCGTATCAGGACGTCCTGCTCGGCTGCGAGGGCCTGCTGGACGCGCTCATATGAAAAAGACCCGGACGGTCAAGCCCGTCCGGGCCGTCTTATGGAAAAAGCCGCGCAGGCTCTGCCGCGCCCTGACGACCGCTCCCGTCAGGGCTTTTCCTTTTTGCCCCAGCCGGGCATGGGCAGGCGCTGCATGGCGCCGAAGATGCGCGAGCGCAGATCGGGATAGGTCGCGCTGAGCGTGTCCAGCAGCTCCTTGACCTCCCGGCGCTTGGATGTCCGGTCCAGGGGGCAGGTGCTGCGCACCACCGGCAGCTCCAGGGCGGCGGCCATGTTGGACGAGCGCAGCTCGCCCACGTACAGCAGCGGCCGGATCAGCGTCACGCCCATCCGGTCCATGTAGGATACCGGGCTGAAGCAGTTGAGCCGTCCCTCGAACAGCAGGGACATCATGAAGGTCTCCACCGCGTCGTCGAAATGGTGTCCCAGCGCCAGCTTGGCGCAGCCGCGGGCCTTGAGCGCGGTGTTCAGCGCACCGCGGCGCATTTTCGCGCAGAGGGAGCAGGGGTTGTCCTCCTCCCGCGCCTCGAACACGATCTCGCGGATATCCGTGGGAACGACGGTGTACGGCACCTCCAGCGAGCGGCACAGCTCCGCCACGCCGGAGAAGTCCATATCCGGAAAGCCCGCGTCGATGGTGATGGCCTCCAGGCCGAAGGGCGCGGGATAGTACCTGCGCAGATGGGCCAGCGCCGAGAGCAGCACCAGCGAGTCCTTGCCCCCGGAGACGCCCACGGCGATCCGGTCCCCCGGCGCGATCATTCCGTAGTCGTCCACACAGCGGCGGACCATGCCGGTCAGGGAATTGAGAGAATCCATAAAACCTCGAATCCTGTGACAGAAAAATCTCCCGGCGCGGCCGGGAGATTTTTCTTTGGCTATTGTCGGATCAGCCGACGAGCTCCTTGGCCTTCTGGGCGCAGGAAGCGGCGTCCTCGGTGTAGGCGTCGGCGCCGATCTCGTTGGCAAACTCCTGGGTGATGGGAGCGCCGCCGACCATGATCTTGAACTGGCTGCGCAGCGGGTGGGCGTTCAGAGTCTCCACCGTCTCGCGCATGGCGGGCATCGTGGTCGTCAGCAGAGCGGAGCAGCACACGATCTTGGTGTCGGGAGCCGCCTCGAGGGCCTCCACAAACTTCTCCTTCGGCACGTCCACGCCCAGGTCGTTGACCTCGAAGCCCGCAGACTCGATCATCATCGCGACCAGGTTCTTGCCGATGTCGTGCAGGTCGCCGGCCACGGTGCCGATGATGACCTTGCCCAGAGCGCCGGCAGCGCCGGAAGCCAGATGGGGCTTGAGGACCTCAACGCCCTTCTTCATCGCACGGGCGGAAACCAGCATCTCAGGAACAAAGATCTCGTTGTTCTTGAACTTCTCGCCGACCTCGTCCATCGCGCTGATCATGCTCGCCAGCAGCTCGTTGGGGTCCGCACCGCCGTCAAGAGCTTCCTGAACAGCAGCAGCCACCAGCTTGGCCTTGCCGCGTACTACCAGATCAAATACTTCGTTCGCCATTTTTAATTTCCTCCTCTGAAATAATATGGCCTATTTCCTGCGGGGCACCCGCCCCGGGTCAAACAAACTCAGTCCTTCTTGGGCCCGAAGATACCGTCACGGTAAGCTTCGATGTACTCCATGCAGAAGTCGTCCTCGCCCAGCAG
>JAFXYJ010000062.1 GCA_017541825.1 Oscillospiraceae bacterium
GTCTGCGAGCTGACGGCGGAGGAGTTCTCCAAATACCGGGGCGAAACCTCCCATCCGGCGGTGAGCCCCTGGCGCGACCGGCCCGTCGAGGAGTCCCTCGACCTGTTCGCGCGGATGCGCGCGGGCGAGTTCCCCGAAGGAAAATACACTCTGCGGGCAAAGATCGACCTCGCCAGCGGCAACTTCAACATGCGCGATCCCGTGCTCTACCGGATCCGGTATATCGAGCACCACCGCCAGGGCACCAAATGGTGCATCTTCCCGATGTACGATCTGGCCCATCCGATCCAGGACGCGCTCGAGGGGATCACCCACTCCCTGTGCTCCCTCGAGTATGAGGATCACCGCCCGCTCTACAACTGGGTCATCGAAAACTGCGACGTCCCCTCCCGGCCCCGTCAGATCGAGTTTGCCCGGCTGGGCATCAACTATACGGTCATGTCCAAGCGCAAGCTTCGCCGTCTGGTGGAGGAGGGCCGCGTCTCCGGCTGGGACGACCCGCGCATGCCCACTCTCTGCGGACTGCGCCGCCGGGGCTACACCCCCGCCTCCATCCGGGACTTCACTGAGCGCATCGGCGTGGCGAAGGTCACCTCCACGGTGGAGTACGCATTCCTGGAATCCTGCCTGCGGGACGATCTGAACGCCCATGCCAAACGCGTCATGGCCGTGCTCCGGCCCGTGAAGCTCACGGTCACCAATTATCCCGAGGGGCAGTCCGAGAGCTTCGATGTGGAGAACAATCCGGTCGATGAAAACGCCGGGACCCGGCCCGTCACCTTCTCCCGCTCCCTCTGGATAGAGCAGGACGACTTCATGGAAGAGCCGGTCAAGAAGTACAACCGCCTCTACCCCGGCAACGAGGTGCGCCTCAAGGGCGCGTACATCGTAAAATGCACGGGCTGCGTGAAGGACGCGGAGGGCAATGTGACCGAGGTGCTGTGCGAGTACGATCCCGCCACCCGCGGCGGCAACGCCCCCGACGGGCGCAAGGTGCGCGGCACGATCCACTGGGTGGACGTGGCCAACTGCGCCCTGGCCGAGGTGCGGCTCTACGACATGCTCTTCTCCGATCCCGAGCCGGACGCCCCCGGCAAGGACTTCATCGAGTGCCTGAACCCCGACTCCCTGGAGATCCTCACCGGCTGCCGGGTCGAGCGGAGCCTGGAGGACTGCGTCCCCACGGACCGCTTCCAGTTCCTGCGGCTGGGCTACTTCGCCCCGGACAACAAAGACAGCGCCCCCGGGCACCTCGTTTTCAACCGCGCCGTCGCCCTTAAGGACAGCTTCAAAAAGTAAAACGATTTTTTCCCGTTATTCGCCGGACAGAAATGCGGTTCTGTCCGGCGACTGTATTTTGTGGATTTTGCCGTTGACATACCCCTATATATCGTGGTAGTATACGCAGCAGGAAAAGACATCTTTAATTCGGTACAGAGCTGCCGGCAAGGCGTCGATCGTTTCCGCTCGCCCGGATCACGGGCGCGGTATGACCCCGGCCGGCATACGGCCGGGGTTTTTTGCCGCCGGGAAAGGAGCGCGCTGTGATCTTCAAGGCACAGATCATGGACGAAGCCGCCGTGGAGCGGACGCTCGTGCGCATCGCCCATCAGATCATCGAGAAAAACCACGGCACCGACAACGTCTGTCTCGTGGGCATCAAGTCCCGGGGCGTGCCGCTGGCCCGGCGCCTCTCCGACAACATTTTCGGCATCGAGGGCGTGCGCCTGCCCGTGGGAAAACTGGATATCACACAGCACCGGGACGATCTGGACGCCGCGGCGCTGCCCGTCGTCTCCGACACCGACATTCCCTTTGATATCAACGGGAAGACCGTGGTGCTCGCGGACGACGTTATTTTTACCACCCGCACCGCCCGGGCCGCTCTGGACGCGCTGATCGCCCTGGGCCGACCCGCCCGCATCCAGCTCTTCGCCCTCATCGACCGCGGCCACGCCGAGTTCCCGATCAAGCCGGATTTCGTCGGCAAAAACATCCCCACCTCCCTGCGGGAGGTCGTGGCCGTCCGGCTGCGCGAGACCGACGGGGAGACCTCCGTTTCCATTTACGAAAAAGAAAACTAAATAAACAAGAGAAAGAAGGAAAAGAAACATGTCCAAAAACGAAATGGGACACCAGGCGATCTATGACGCCCGCTCCCTGGGCGTGCCCAAAATGCTGGTGCTGGGCTTCCAGCATCTGTTCGCCATGTTCGGCGCGACCGTGCTCGTGCCGATCATCACCGGCCTGAGCGTGTCCGCCACGCTGCTCTTCGCCGGTCTGGCCACGCTGTTCATGCACTTCATCACCGGGCGCAAGGTGCCTGTGTTCCTCGGCTCCTCCTTTGCGTTCCTGGGCGGCTACTCCGTCGTGAAGTCCGCCGCCGTCGCCGCGGGCTACACCGAGCAGCAGGGCCTGGTCTACGCCTGCGTGGGCGTGGCCTGCGCGGGTCTGATGTATCTGATCCTCTCCTTCGTCTGCAAGGCCTACGGCAGCAAGAAGGTCATGAAATTCTTCCCGCCCATCGTCACCGGACCGATCATCATGTGCGTCGGCCTGCACCTGGCCCCCTCCGCCATCGACAACTGCAATTCCAACTGGGGCATCGCCCTGGTCGCCATCGCCGTGGTCATCGTCTGCAACATCTGGGGCAAGGGCATGATCAAGATCATCCCGATCCTGCTGGGCGTCATCGCCTCCTACGCCGTCGCCGCCGCCACCGGCAACGTGGACTTCAGCGGCGTGGCCTCCGCCCCCTGGTTCGGCCTCCCCGTCCAGGGTGACCGGACGGTGTTCTCCCTGTTCGGCGGCGGCGCCGACGGCGGTCTGATCCTCACCGCCATCATCTCCATCCTGCCCATCGCCCTGAGTACCATGATGGAGCACATCGGCGACATCAACGCCATCGGCGGCACCATCGGCAAGGACCTCGTGGAGGATCCCGGCCTGCACCGCACGCTGATCGGCGACGGCATCGGCACCACGATGGCGGCGCTGTTCGGCGCCCCGGCCAACACCACCTACGGCGAGAACACCGGCGTGCTGGCCCTCACCAAGGTATACGATCCCCTGGTCATCGAGCTGGCCGCGGTCATCTCCGTCATCCTGAGCCTGTGCCCGAAGTTCGCGGCCGTCATCACCTCCATGCCCTCGGCCACCATCGGCGGCGTGTCCATCATCCTCTACGGCATGATCGCCGCCATCGGCGTGCGCAACATGGTCGAGAACCACGTGGACTTCCAGGCCAGCCGCAACGTCATCATCGCCGCGCTGATCCTCTGCCTGACCATCGGCATCGAGTATTCCGCCGCCGGCTCCATCAGCTTCGCCCTCGGCTCGCTGAACATCAGTCTCTCGGGTCTGGCCATCGCCTCTCTGACCGGCATCATCCTCAACGCCGTTCTGCCCGGCAAGGACACGAGCTTTGCCGACGAGCCCAAGGACGCCGCCACCCTCGGCCGGTACTGAGCCCTCCGCGCCGCTCCGGGGAAGATCCCCGGGGCAGCATCACAGGCACCCGCGGCGTTTTCCCCGCAAAAACGCCGCGGGTGTTTTATGAAAAGAGGCTCTGCGCGCCTGTTTTGTGCTGGGTGTATGGAATCGCGGGAAAAAACAGCGCCTTTCTCCTCGGAAATATGGGCGCAGAGTATGAAGAATTCTCATTCACGATCCGTTATACTGTAAGCGTACAAATCTGTTCCATAAATTTTGTATCTTTTTGAGGAGGCATCAATATGCAGAAGATCCCGTTTTCCGAGGATGAAATGAAGATCCTCGGCAAGTACGTCGCACCCACCGAGTCCTGGTTCGCGCCCCCCAACATCTACAACACGCCGATCACCGTGGCGGAGAACCTCCGCGCGGCGATCAACCATGAGGATTACCTCTGGATGCCGCAGCTGACCGACATCTGCAACGTCCAGTCCCGGATCAACCCCGACCATGTGGCCCGCGCTGAGATCCAGGACCTGGGACCCAAGCAGCCGCTGGAGGAAAAGGGCGGCCCCGACCTGTTCGGCGTGGAGTGGGTATTCGTGCCCACCGCCGGCGGCTCCATGGAGAACCCCGAGAACCCCCATCTGCTCAACGACGCCAACGAATGGAAGGAAAAGCTCGTCTGGCCCGACATCGACTCCTTCGACTGGGAGGGCATGGCCAAGCTCAACGCCCCCTTCCGTACCGAGACCCGGCTGATCGGCTGCACCTTCCAGAACGGCCTGTTCGAGCGGCTGATCTCCTTCATGGGCTTTGAGGGGGCCGTCATGGCGCTGATCGACGAGGATCAGCAGGACGCCGTCCATGAGCTGTTCGACAAGCTGGCGGACATGTACATCCACTTCATCGACAAGTACCGCGAGGCCATTGGCGTCCACGAGGTCATGTTCCACGACGACTGGGGCTCCCAGAGGGCGCCGTTCTTCTCCGTGGACACCTGCATTGAGATGATCGTGCCGGCCATGCGCAAGATTGCCGACTGGTGCCACGAGCACGACATCGTGTTCCAGCTCCATTCCTGCGGCAAGAACGAGCTGCTGGTGCCGGCCATGATCGAGGCCCACGTGGACCTGTGGTGGGGCCAGAACATGAACGACAAGGATATGCTCTACGAAAAGTACGGCGACAAGATCATGCTCGGCATGGACGTGCCCATGCTGCCCATGGACGCCGATCAGGAGACCATCGACAAGACCGCCAAGGAGTTCGTGGCGAAGTACACCAAGTACCCTGCCATGGCCGCCGCTTTCATGGCGCCGCCGGGACTCATGGAGGCCATCTACAGAGAGAGCCGTATCGCTTTGTGCGGCAAAGCGTAATAATTAACGATCACATATTTGAGGAGGATAACCATGAGCAAGATACCCTTTGACGAGAAAGAACTCAAGGTAGTCGCCGAGGTCCCCAATTTCTTCGGCACCACGAACCCCGTGTATGACTTCCCCGTGTCTGCCAAGGAGGGCTACACCCGCTTCTACCGTGACAAGGATCCCGTCTGGATGCCCAGCGACGTGGAGAGCACCACGCTGTGCCCGTCCATCATCCCTGACAACATCGCCCGCGCCTTCGTGTTCGAGGCCGAGCCCTGGCCGGAACCTTACGACAAGCATAAGGACATGTTCGGCATCGAGTGGATATACGTACCCGTGGCCGGCGGCTCCATGGAAAACCCCGAGATTCCCCATCTGTTTGAGGACGTGAACGACTGGGAAGAGAAGATCGTTTGGCCCGATATCGACTCCTGGGACTGGGAGAAGAGCGCCAAGATCAATGAGCCCCTCAGGAACAACGGCAAGGCCAACACGATGATGTGGCTCAACGGCATGGGCTTTGAGCGTCTCGTCTCCTTCATGGGCTTCGAGAACGCCGCTCTCGCCCTGGTGGACGAGGATCAGGCCGACGCTCTCCACGCGCTGCTGCACAAGCTGTGCGACCTGTATATCGCGCTCGTTGACAAGAGCGTGCAGTATTACGACATCGACGGCTTCTCCCTGCATGACGACTGGGGTTCCCAGAAGTCCCCGTTCTTCTCCGAGGAGGCCGGCCGTGAGTTCTTCCTGCCTGAGTTTATCCGCTACAACGAGCACGTCCACTCTCTGGGCAAGTACTCCGACCTGCACTCCTGCGGCCACATCGAGGATCGCTGCGGCATCTTCGCCGACGGCGGCTTCGACTCCTGGACGCCCATGCCCATGAACGACACGATCGCCCTTTACGAGAAATACGGCGACAAACTGGCCATCGGCGTGGTCAACGACGAGCCTTTCGATCCCGCCACCGCCACCGAGGAAGAGCAGCGTGCCGCCGCCCGCAAGTTCGCCGAGCGCTTCACCAAGCCCGGCAAGCGCGGCTTCTTCTCCGGCTTCTACAATGCCCCCGGCCAGATGACGCCCGCCTTCCGCGAGGAGCTGTACAAGGCCACCCGCATCTCCTATTCCAAGCAGTAATCCCCTTGACCCATCAACCGCCGCGGAGCTTCCGCGGCGGTTTTTTGTTGCCATGGGGCCGATCGCGTGGTACAATTGCCGCGGAGTTGATGGGAATGGACCGTTTGGACGAGATCAGACAAAAGTGCCTTGTCTGCCGTGAATGCCCGCTGTGCCGGTACCGGACCAACGTGGTCTTCGGCGTCGGAGATCCGGAGAGCGAACTCATGTTCATCGGCGAGGGGCCCGGCGAGAACGAGGATAAGCAGGGTGAGCCTTTTGTGGGCGCCGCGGGAAGGCTGCTCGACGACATGCTCGAGATGATCGATCTGGACCGCTCAAGGGTGTATATCGCCAATGTGGTCAAATGCCGTCCCCCGCGCAACCGCGACCCGCTCGGCGAGGAGCAGAGCGCCTGCCGGCACTGGCTGAACAGTCAGCTCGAGATCATCCGCCCGAAGCTGATCGTCTGCCTCGGACGCATCGCCGCCGCGGCCGTCATCAAATCCGATTTCAAGATCACCCGGGAACACGGACTGTGGTTCGATATTGACGGCGCGCGGGCCATGGCCATGTATCACCCCGCGGCGCTGCTGCGGGACGAGAGCAAGCGCCCGGAGACCTTCGTCGACCTGCGCGCTCTCCGCGCCGAGGCAAAACGGGTGTGCGAACATCTGTACTGAGCAGACGGCCTTTTGCCGGACGCCCTTCTCCCGCAAGCAAAAAGCCTTCCCCTCGGGGAAGGCTTTTTGTGTTGCGCACAAATAAACCGCACATTTTTGACGAGAATAGACAAAAAATACATCAATAATTATATATATTAAGTCTTTCCCCGGGCGCTTTCAGTCGGTATAATAAGAAAAAGGTCAAACCCTTCGGGCACCGGAGAGACGGGGCGGGACAGATCCGCCGACGGTCTCGGCCGGGGATCTGTGTACGGTTTTTTTCGACCGGAAACGACTTTCCGATCACGCCAGACAAGGAGCGAAGCCATGGTACAGGACTCTTTTTGGATCATGCGGCCGTTCAGTCCGCTGTTTTACACGGTATTCGCCGTGTTTATCCTCATATTGACCGCGTCGAGTCTGCTCCTGCGGAAGAGCAGCGAGACAAAAAGGCGGGCTGTCCTCGTGGGCGCGTGTCTGGTCACGCTGGTCGGCTTTTTCATCTACAAATACTTTCTGTCGCTGGACGGCGCCTACAATGAGATCACCGCGAATATGGGCGGCTTCAACTGGTGGGGCGAGCTGCCTCTGCACCTGTGCAACATCAATATGATCCTGATCCCGGTGGCCGTGCTCCGCAGGAACCGCCCGCTGATGAGCTTCTGCTTCTTCCTCGGGCCCCTCGGCGCGGTGATGGCGCTGATCATGCCCGGCAACGGCTTTGACGGATATCCTCTCCTGCTCCCGCGCATGCTGGGGTTTTACGGCACCCATTTCATGGTCATGATCGAAGGGCTGGCGCTGGCTTCCTTCGGCCTCTACCGTCCCCGCTTTTCCGATCTGCCCCGGACGATCCTCGCCTCGGTGGCGATCCTGTTCGGCATTTTCGGGATCAATCTCCTGCTGCGCTGGAGCGGACTGCATCCCCACGCGAACTATTTTTACTCCGTTGAGACGGAGGGGAACGCCCTCCTGGAGCTGTTTTACCGCTGGGTCCCCTTCCCCTGCCTGTATCTGCTCCCCAGCCTCCTCATCCTCGGCGGATACATGGCTCTCATCATGCTGGGCTTTACCCTTGCCGACGCTCTGAAGGCCCGGCGGGCTCCGAAGTCTTCTCCGCGCGGAGAAAATCCTCCAGAATGAGCCTGTAGCGCTCCGGATCGGCGAGAAAGCTGAGCCCGTGGGCGGCGCCGGGGAACGTGTACCGGCGCACCAGCGCCGGATTTGCCGCGGCGATCCGGGCGCTCATTTCGCAGGGCACATACCGGTCATCCTCGCCGTGGAGGATCAGGATCGGCACCCGGGCGTTCCTGACCGCCCCGGACGCCGACGCTTCGCCCGGATCGAACCGGCCGTACAGCCGCGCCGCGGCGGCCACAAGGGGCCAGAGCAGCCGGACGGGCAGGCCCATCCCGGCGCAGACCGAGCGGATGATCTCCGCGGGCTTGTCATAGGGGCAGTCCGCCACGATCCCCGCCACATTCTCCGGCAGGTCCAGCTCCGACGCCATCAGCACCGTGGCCGCTCCCATGGAGATGCCGTATAACGTGATCCTCGCCGCCGGGCCGAACCGTCCGGCGGCGTACTGCGCCCAGGCCAGGCAGTCAAAGCGTTCGCGGATCCCGAAGGTGATCGTGCGGCCCTCGCTTTCGCCCTGGGCACGCTGGTCCACGAGCAGCACGTTGAAGCCCTGCCCGATCAGATACCGCGCTCCCCCGCTGAAATCCCTCCGGGCCGCGGCCCGGTAGCCGTGGAAGCAGATCGCCGTATCCGCGCCGCGGCCGGGATAGTATTTTCCCCGCAGCCGGAGACCGTCGCGGGAGCGTATCTCCACGGTCTCATAGGGGATCGCCCGCAGCGCGTCGATCATCGCGTGCATCCGTTCCGACTGCGGCTCGTACTGCTCCCCCGCGGGCAGGTTGTGTTCGTCGTTCTGCTTCCCCAGCGGCGAATAGAAGCATATTATGTAAACTATCAGCAGCGTCAGCGCGTACAGCGCCGTCACCGCCGCGATCAGCCGGAGCATCCGTCTCTCCCCCTTCGGTCCCGGATGGATATTCCAAGGATACAACGGGATAAAGCGCCGCGTCAATATTGTGGAACGCCGCGGTCTGTGGTATAATCCGGTCAGAGAAAAGAAAAAACGTGACAACAGGAGGAAATGGATATGTCTGAGCAGCTTGTTTTCAGAGATCGGCGCGGCACCAACGCGGTCAAATGGAATTCGCTGAGCAGGATCGGCTTCTGCCGGGACGATCTGCTGGGCATGTGGGTGGCGGATATGGATTTCGCTTCCCCCGAATGCGTGCGCAAGGCGCTGCGGGATGCGGCGGAGTTCGGCGTGTTCGGATATGACTTCCCGCCCGAAGCTTACAACGAGGCGTTCATCGCCTGGGAAAAGTCACACCACGGCTACGAGACGTCCCCCGAGTGGCTCCGCTTCTCCCCGGGCGTCGTCACCGGTTTTTACTGGCTGGTCAGGCTCCTGTCCGAGCCCGGCGACGCGGTGCTGATCCAGACCCCCGTGTATTATCCGTTCATGAGCGCCGTGGAGGACCAGGGACGGCGGCTCGTCAAGAGCGAGCTCGTGAACAACGGCGGCGTGTACTCCATCGACTTCGAGGACTTTGAACGGAAGATCGTGACCGAAAACGTCCGGGTGTTCATCCTCTGCTCCCCGCACAATCCCATCGGCCGCATCTGGACGCGGGAGGAGCTCTCCGAGATGTTCGCCATCTGCCGCTGCCACGGCGTGAAGATCATTTCCGACGAGATCCACCACGATTTTGAGCTGTTCGGCCACAGGCACATCCCTGCCGGCACCGTCGGGGACTATGACGACATGCTCGTCACCGTGACCGCGCCGAGCAAGACCTTCAACCTGGCCGGGCTGCAGAACTCCTTCGTCATCCTGCCCGACAGCGCCATCCGGGAGAAATTCGACGCCCATGTGCGCGAGGTGCACATCAACGGCGGCAACTCCCTGGGATACATCGCCGCGGCCGCGGCCTACACCGGGGGCGCGGGCTGGCTGCGCTCGATCCTGCGTACCGTCGAGGAAAACGACGCGCTGCTGCGCCGCCGTCTGGCCGAGGGCCTGCCGAAGGCCGTCATTTCGCCGCTGGAGGGCACCTATCTCTCCTGGGTAGATCTCGGCGCCTACATCGCGCCGGAGGACATGAAAAAAGCCATGGAGGACCGCTGCGGACTGGCGCTGGATTACGGCAGTCAGTTCGGCGGCAACGCGCCCTGCCACATCCGCATCAATCTGGCCACCACGGCCGAGATCATCAACGAGGCCGCGACGCGGCTGATCGAAAACCTCGTATAAAGCGCGAAAGCGCCCCGCCGACGGAAACATCGGCGGGGCGCTTTTACTGAATGCGCGTTATTCGGTGATCCCCTGCAGGATCTTGTAGAGCAGCCTGTAGAGCTGGTCCGCCTCTTCCTTTTCCAGGCGGATATACCTGCTGACCTCGGCGGGGATGTTCAGCGCTTTGTCGCGCAGCGCCTCGCCCTTCTCCGTGATCTCCACGATCAGGACCCGCTCATCCTCGGTGGAGCGGTAACGGTTGACAAAGCCCTTGCTCTCAAGACTCTTGAGCACCGGCGTGAGCGTGCCGCTGTCGAGATAGAGCTTCTTGCCGAGCTCCTTGACGCTGATCTTCTTCTCCTCCCAGAACACCATCATCGTGATATACTGGGTATAAGTCAGATCCAGCGCGTCCAGGAAAGGCCTGTACTGCTTGATGACCTCCCGGGACGCCGCGTAAAGCGGGAAACAAAGCTGATTCTCAAGCTTTAAAGCGTCATACTTACCCATAACATCCTCCTGTATATCCCTGCCTTACGGCATTTACTCTGTAGCAAAACAAATTATACTGCAAATGTCCAACTTTTTCAACGATAAAAACGCGAAATATATTAATTTTTTGCGAACGGGAATGTCATACTTTTTTATCTTTTCTCCCGGCATTTGATTTTGGCGGCATTGTATGGTATCCTGTATAAAACCGAAAACAGGAGGTCCCGACATGGACAGAAAAGCACTCTACAATCTGGAATACGGCGTATTTCTCGTCGCTTCAAAGGACGGGGACAGGATCAACGGCTGCATCACGAACACCTGCATCCAGGCCGCCGCGAATCCGGTGCGGCTGGCCATCGCCTGCATCAACGGCAACTATACCCCGGAGCTGATCAAAAAAAGCGGGCTTTTCACAGTATCCGTACTGGATAAAAGCGTGAGCTTTGACACCATCCGGCAGTTCGGGATGCAGTCCGGCCGGGACACGGACAAATTCGCCGGACAGAAGTACGCCCTCGACGACAACGGCGTCCCCTTCCTGACGGAGAACGCCAACGCGGTGTTCAGCTGCCGGGTGACCGGCTCCACGGATCTGGGCAGCCACACGCTGTTCATCGGAGAAGTGCTGGACGCAAAGGTGCTCTCCGGCGAGAAATCCCTGACCTACGCCTACTATCAGAGCGACGTCAAGCCCAGGCCTGCCGCCAAGGCCGCCGAGAAGAAGATCATCGGCTGGAAATGCAAGATCTGCGGCTATACCTACGAAGGCGCCGAGCTGCCCGCGGACTTTCTCTGCCCGCTGTGCGGCCACCCGGCGGAGGACTTTGAACCGATCTACGGCTGAGCGTTGCCGCCGAAACGATGCGCGATCGCGCCGGGAACGATCGGCTGCCGGGTAAAACGGCAGTTTTTGCATTTATGTAATTAATTTTGGTTGTTTTCAGCTAACCTGTCCCCGAAAAAAAGCGGACACGCCGCGGTTTTGTCGTTGAACGACCGTTTGTACCAAAAAGGATGCGCTTTGGTGAAAGGCGCATCCTTTTTGGGGATATCCGTTCTCAGTCGCGGCAGAACAGATCCCGCGTATAGACCTTCTCGGCCACGTCGGTGAGCGCCGGGTCGTTTCGGTTGGCGAGGATGACGTCCGAGAGCGCCTTGAACCGTTCCAGGTCGTTGACCACAAGGCTGTTGAAGAACCGGCTGCCGTCGGGCAGCGTGGGCTCGTAGATGATGACAGGGATCCCTTTGGCCTTGATCCGCTTCATCACGCCCTGGATCGCGGAGGCACGGAAGTTGTCGCTGTTGCTCTTCATGGTCAGACGGTAAACGCCCACCGTTTCGGGTTCCCGGGCGATGACCTGCTCGGCAATGAAATCCTTGCGGACCGTGTTGCTCTTCACGACGGCTTCGATCAGCGTCTGCGGCACGTCCCGGTAATTGGCCAGAAGCTGCTTGGTGTCCTTGGGCAGACAGTAGCCGCCGTAGCCGAAGGACGGGTTGTTGTAGTGCCCGCCGATGCGCGGGTCGGAGCAGACGCCCTCAATGATCTGCCGGGTGTCCAGCCCCTTCGTCTGGGCGTAGGTGTCCAGCTCGTTGAAGTAGCTGACCCGCACAGCCAGATAGGTGTTGGCAAAGAGCTTGATGGCCTCGGCCTCGGTGAGGCCGGTGAGGAACACCGGCACGTCCTCGTCCTCGGCGGGACGGCGCAGCAGCTCCGCGAACATCGCGGCCTGGGCGCGCTGTTCCTCCGGCGCGCCGACCACGATGCGCGAGGGGTGGAGATTGTCATACAGCGCCCTGGATTCCCGCAGGAATTCCGGGCTGAAGAGGACGTTCTCCGTGCCGTAGCGCCGGCGGACCGATTCGGTATAGCCCACAGGGATCGTGGACTTGATGACCATCAGGGCATCGGGATTGACCCGGAGCACGTTTTCGATGGCGTCCTCCACGGCGGAGGTATCAAAAAACTGGGTCTTGTCGTCGTAGTTGGTGGGGGTGGCGATGATCACGAGCTCCGCGGAGGCGTAGGCGGCCGCCTTGTCGGTCGTGACCGTCAGATCGAGACGCCGCTTCCCCTCCCGGGCCTCGGAAAAGAACCGCTCGATCTCGTCGTCCCGGATCGGGCTGATCAGCGCGTTGAGCTTTTCCGCCTTGGCCGGTGTGGTGGTGATGGCGGTGACACGGTGCTCCCCGGCGAGCAGAACGGCCAGCGACAGGCCCACATATCCGACGCCGGCAACGGTTATATCCATACGGTTTTCCTCGCTTTATACGGTGATGGGTTCCCGGTCCGATCTGCCGTTGATCTCCTCGGGCGTCCGGAAGGTGGTCACGACCTGGCGCAGCAGCGCCGTGAGGCGTTCCTGCGTCCACTCGCCGGTGACCGCGTCGTCGAGCTGTTCCAGCGCGGACATGATCATCTCGGGATCGATATCCTCCTGCTCCTCGACAAAGATCTTGTCTCCCATGCGGGTGAGCTTCTCCGAGGCCATCAGCAGCTCCTCGTAGAGCTTTTCGCCGGGACGCAGACCGATCTCCACGATGTCGATATCCTTGTAGGGCTCCAGCCCGTGGAGGCGGATCATGTTCTCGGCCAGGGAGAGGATCGTCACCGGCTGGCCCATGTCGAGCACGAAGATCTGGTTCTGGCCCGCCATGGCCCCTGCCTCCAGCACGAGCTGGACAGCCTCGGGGATCGTCATGAAAAACCGGGTGATGCGCTTGTCGGTGATCGTGATCGGACCGCCGGCGGCGATCTGCTTTTCAAACAGCGGCACCACGGAGCCGTTGGAGCCGAGCACGTTGCCGAAGCGCACCGAGCAGAATTCCGTGCGGCTGTCGCGCCGGCTCTGCAGGATCATCTCGCAGAAGCGCTTGCTCGCGCCCATGACGTTGGTCGGATTCACGGCCTTGTCCGTGGAGATCATCACGAATTTGGCCACGCCGTACTTCTCCGCCGCGCGGACCACGTGATATGTGCCGAAAATGTTGTTCTTGACGGCCTCCTCCGGGTTGTGCTCCATCAGCGGCACGTGCTTGTGGGCCGCGGCGTGGAACACGATATCCGGCCGGTAGGCATCAAAGATGGCGTACACCTTCGCCTTGTCCCGCACCGAGGCGATCTCCACGCACAGGTCCAGCGCCCTGCCGTGGGTGCGGATCAGCTCCTGCTGGATGTCGTAGGCGTTGTTCTCGTAGATGTCGAGGATGATCAGTCGCCGGGGATGGTTGGCCGCGATCTGGCGGCACAGCTCGCTGCCGATGGAGCCGCCGCCGCCGGTGACGAGAACGACCTTGTCCCGGATAAAGGCGTTGACGGAGCTGGTATCGAGCTGCACCGGGCTGCGGCCCAGCAGGTCCTCGATGCGCACCTGCTTGAGGTGCTGGAAGCTCGGGTCCGCCACGCCCAGCGTCTCCCCGATGGAGGGCATGGTCAGCACCCTCCGCCCGGTCTGCGCGCAGAGCGTGAGGATCTCGCCGCGGTCCCGGGTGGAGGCGGTGGGGATGGCGAAGATGATCTTGGTGATCCTGTATTTGTCCGCGGCCTCGACGATCTTCTCCCGACCGCCGACGATGGGAACGCCGTTGAGGAACTTGCCCTGCTTGTTGATGTTGTCGTCGATGAGACAGCAGGGCTTCCCCTCGGCTGTCAGTTCGGTCTGCAGCTCCCGGAGCAGGACGTTGCCCGCGGAGCCGGCGCCGATGATCATGATGCGGTCCTGGGAGGCGTTTTTCCGCTTCGAGGGTCCGAAGATCAGCTTCGTGAAGCGGAACACCGAGCGCATGGTGCAGAACAGTCCCACCTGCAGCACCAGCATGGCGAAGTAGGTGCTCAGCGGCAGCCGCGGGTAGAGAAGGAGCGTCACGACCAGATTGACGATATATGCCGCCACCGTGGCCAGGATCATCTGCGCCACGTCCTGGATCGTCACCGCGTGCCAGATGAAGCGGTACATCCGCATAAAATAGAACAGCACCAGGGTCAGCACGATCTGGATGGGCATGATCTGCCGCATGAGGTTGATGTAATGCGTCGGGATCGAAGAGAATACAAAATCAAACCGAACGGCCAGAGAGAGCCAGTCGGCAAAAATGATGATCAGTATATCCAGCAGTACAACGACCAGAGAGCGATATTTTTTGTTCGCCATGTCCCGAAGCCCGGTCCTTTGCTCATAAGCATATTATTACGGGTAAACTATATCATATCCGCGCGGAATTTGTCAAAGAAAACTCCCGTGCGGGCATAACGCCGGAAAAAAGCCGGACCGGCGCGGAAAGCCGGTAAGAACCGTCTCCGCGCCGGTCGCGCATCGTCATGCTCCGGACCAGTTCAGGGATCCACGAAGGCCATGATGCCCAGCAGGCCCGGTCCGGTATTGTTGGCCAGCGTGGCCGTGATCTGCTTGGTGAAGAGGAATTCCATGTTGCTCAGCTCCTCCCGCAGCATGGTCTCCAGACGGCCGGCCTCCTCTTCGGCGGCGCCGTGGCCGACGATGACCCAACATTTCCGGCTGCCCACCGCCTGCTTCACCTCGTCGATGAGGCGCTTCTTGCCCATGCGGGCGCCGCGGATCTTGGCCACGGTATAGTAAACGCCGTCGGGATCGCAGGAGATGATCGGCTTTAAATGCAGCGCCTCCCCCACGAAGGCGGCCACCCGGCCGATGCGTCCGCCGTGCCGGAGATATTTGAGCGTGTCCATGTAAAAGAACTGGCGGGAGTCGCCGATCTTGGCCCGGAGCTTTTCGAGCAGCTCGCGGTATCCCATCCCCTCGGCCAGCTTCCGTGCGGCCCAGAGCGCGAAGATGCCGCTGCCGAAGGAGATGTTTTTCGTGTCGAATACCGAGACGTTCAGCTCGGGGAGCTGTCTGGCGGCCGCAGCGATGGTGTTGCCGGTGCTGCTCAGAGCCCCGGAGATCGTGACGGCGATCACGTTTTTCAGCCCCCGGTCCCGCAGCTCGGCCAGCTTGTCCAGGATCTCCTGGGGCGAGGGCGTGGAGGTGCTGGGGATCTCGCCGGGGAAACGCCGGTAGATCATGGCCGGGTCAATATCGATCCCGTCCAGGTAATCGCCCTCGGGGTAAATGACGTGCAGCGGCAGGAATTCGATCCCCTCCCGCCGGCAGAGCTCGTAGGGCAGGTCGCCGCCGGAATCCATCAGTATCGCGGTTTTTCCTTCTCCTTCACTCATTGTTTCTCGCTCCTTCTGTGTGCGGGTGCGGGTGCGGCTGCGTCAGGGCTTTGTCTGGCGCTCGATCGTGCCGCCGTCCGCGAGGCTCTTCCCCTCGAGCAGCAGCAGCTTTTCCGTCAGCAGGCGGGTGAAGCCGCTCATGACGGCGTTGGTGACGATCAGCGCCTCGGGCGTGTCGACCGTCGCGCCGCCGCGCTCCACGTGACCCAGGATCGGACCGGCCAGTATCCGGGTCTGTTCCTTGAAATACCGGATACTCTTGCTGTGCTCGGCGGCAAAATCGGTGTAGATCCTGCACACCTCGTCCTTCGTCAGCCCCATGGGGATGATCTTCTGGATCAGCGCGATGCTCAGGGAGTGCTTGAGCGCCAGAATGATGATGAGATAGGCGATGTGTTCCCGGTAATACCGCCGCTTGACGGGCTCGGGCATCACCTTGATGCGGACGTAGTTGTTGATCGTGGCGGCCGTGATGAACTGCTCCTCCTTGAGCTCCGGAGGAAAGTAATCCAGATATTCCTTCAAAAGCGCCGTCACCTGTTCCATATACAGGCCGAAATCCGGGATCTCCTCCCAGTCCGGCAGACGAAAGCTGTCAAGGTAGGACTCCCAGCGGCGAAGTTTGCCCGCTACCAGTTCCTTGTCGTAGGTCATCTTCCTCACCTCTTGCATCAATTATATCAGATACATGCATTTTTACAAGCATATTATTCTTTTTATTTCGTTGACATGATAATGCCCGCTATGTATAATAATATATGATATTAGATTCCGGGAGTGGATCTGCGTGAGCTTTGCCATCATTACCGATACATCCGCCAATCTGCCTACGCCGCTGCTCAGCGAGAACGATATTGCCGTCGTTCCGTTCACCTACTTCATCGACGGCGTGGAGATGCGCTGCCTGGATACCGAGGCCTTTGACGGAGACGCCTTTTACGACGCGATCCGCGGCGGAACGAGGGTCTCCACCTCCATGGTCAACATGCAGGCTTATCTCGACGCCTTCCGCGCCGCCCTGGAGCGGGGCGAGGATGTGCTCTATGTGGGCATGTCCTCGGGCATCAGCGGCTCCTACGACTGCTCAACGGCCGCCGCGGCGCAGCTCCGCGCCGAATTCCCCGAGCGGGAGCTGTACACGCTCGACACCTACGGCGCCTCGCTGGGCGAGGGCTTTCTGGTCACCATGGCCGCGGATCTTCGCCGCGAGGGCAGGACGGCCGCGGAGACCTTCGCCCTGCTGGAGGACCGGCGGGAGGCCATGTGCCAGGTGTTCACCGTGGATGACCTGATGTATCTGCGGCGCACCGGAAGGCTGTCCAACGCCGCGGCGCTCATCGGAACGATGCTCAACATCAAACCGCTGCTCAAGGGCAACCAGATCGGCCAGATCGTCTCCTTCGACAAGGTCCGCGGCCGCCGTCACAGCGTGGAGGCCATCGCGGACAATTATGACCGGCTGGTGGAGAATCCGGGCGAACAGGTCGTCGGCATCGCGCAGGCCGGATGCCGGGAGGACGCGGAATATCTCGCGCGGCTGCTCCGGCGGGTGAATCCGCCCAGGGACATCCTGACCGTGCAGTACGAGCCCGTCACCGGCTCCCACGTGGGGCCCGGCGCCCTGGCGCTGTTCTTCTTCGGGAGCAGGGACTTCCGCGCTCGGAAGCATCTGTGAGCCTGTGCCGGACCGGATGAACGAGGATTCAAAACACACTGCAATATAGGGGGTAATGCCATGAGAGATTTTGTGATCTACACCGATTCCGCCTGCGATATCCCGCCGGAGACGCTGCATGAGTGGGGCGTGCGCTACGACTGGCTCACCTACACCTTCGAGGGCGAGACGCGGGAATACGGCAACTACGAGCTTTCTTACCCCGAGTTTTACGAACGCGTCCGGCAGGGCGGCGTGGCGCGCACCTCCGCCGTCAACGCCGAAGCCTTCCGCCGGGGCTTCGAGGAGCTCATCCTCGAGGGAAAGGATATCCTGTATATCGGCTTTTCCACCGGGCTGAGCGCCACCTGCGACGCGGCCGGCATCGCCGCCAAAGCGCTCCGGGAGAAATATCCCGACTGCGATATCCGCTGCGTGGATACCCGGGGGGCCTCCGCCGGGTTCGGGCTGCTGCTGTATATGGCTGTAGAAAAGAAAAAAGAGGGCGGCACGCTCGACGAGTGCGAGCAGCTCGTGCTCGACAACCGGTTCCATCTGTGTCACTGGTTCACGGTGGAGGACCTGGTGTACCTCAAGCGCGGCGGACGGATCAGCGCCGCCACCGCCTTTGTGGGCAACATGCTCAGCTTCAAGCCCGTGCTGCACATGGACGACGCGGGG
Organism: Oscillospiraceae bacterium; assembly: GCA_017541825.1. Lineage (GTDB taxonomy): Bacteria > Bacillota > Clostridia > Oscillospirales > Oscillospiraceae > Apopatocola. The sequence continues at coordinate 17,924 of JAFXYJ010000062.1, forward strand.
CATCTGATCAACATGTTCAAGGTCCGCGGGAGAAAGGCCTCCCTCTCCGCGCTGGCCGACAAGTACGAGGAGCTGGCGCTGGACAAGGAACACGGCACCGTGTTCATCTCCCACGGAGACTGTCTGGGCGACGCGGAAAGGCTCGCGCAGATGCTCCGCGAGCGCTGCGGCGCGGAGGTCTCCCGGATCGTGTATGTGGGGCCGGTGATCGGCGCCCACGCGGGGCCGGGCACGCTGGCGCTGTTTTTCCTGGGCAAAAACAGATAAAGGAGAAGACCATGGACGAGGATATTTCTTTCCGTTACGATACCCAGCTCCTAATCGAGGGCACCGGGCTGGACGAGGACTCCATCAACGATTACTTTCTGGAGCATTTCAAGGGGGACTGCCTGCTGGCGGTGGGCGACGACGAGCTCATCAAGATCCACTACCACACCAACGAGCCCTGGAAGGTGCTCGAATACTGCGCCGGTCTCGGCGAAATCTTCGACATCGTCGTGGAGGATATGGACCGCCAGGCCCGGGGACTCAAGGGCTGAGGGCGCCCTTCCGCCGCACCGTCACACAGCCGTCCCGCCGGAGATCCCGGCGGGACGGCTTTTTGGCGCCGATGCGGCGGAGAAAAAGCCGTTGTCTTTTTCTCCGTCCTTTGATATAGTATTGTCATTGTCCGGAGAATGTTTCCAAAGGGTGTCGGCAAGATGAAATTTGACAAAAAGACCATAGGGAGGGAGTGGATCCCGTACACGATCGCCGCGTGCTCGGCGGTGGTGGTTTTTCTGGTGCTCTCTCACCTCGGAGACATCTGGCGCGCTGTCAGAGTCATTTTCAGCTACATCGCCCCGGTGTTCCGGGGGATCGTCATCGCTTACGTGATCGACGCGCTGGTCATGTTTTTCGAGCGCCGGGTCTTTAAAAATGTAAAAAACCTCAAGCGCAGGCGCATCCATTCCGTGATCCTCTCGCTCCTGCTGATCCTCGCCCTGCTGACGTTGTTCGCGGTGTCGCTCTTCCCGCAGCTGATCGGCAGCATCCGCGCCCTTGTGAGCAACCTCGGGACGTACGTCCTCTCGCTGCAGCAGAGCTTTGACAAGCCCGTGCTGGAATTCGGCAATCTGTCGCTGGATATCTCCTCCCTGGTCGATTACGGCGAAATGCTCGTCGACAAGCTGACCTCGGGTCTGCAGGAGAACATCGGGCGCATCCTCAACACCTCTGTCAACATCGGCAAGGGCTTCTTCAACAGCGTGATCTGCTGCATTCTGGCGATCTATTTCCTGCTGTCCAAGGAATCGCTGCTCGAGGCCGTCAAAAAGCTCATGTGGCTGAATCTCGACGAGCAGAGATACCGGCAGATCGCGGATGTGGGCCGGCAGTGCAACAGGATCCTCGTACGGTATATCGCCTGCGATCTGCTGGACGCGCTCGTCGTGGGCGCAGCCAACTTCCTTTTCATGTCCATCCTCGGCATGCCCTACGCTGTGCTGGTATCGGTGGTGGTGGCGCTCACCAATCTGGTGCCGACCTTCGGTCCTCTCGTCGGCGGCGCCATCGGCGCGTTCATCCTGCTGCTGGCCAATCCCGGACAGATGATCTGGTTTTTGATCTTCACCGTGATCCTGCAGACCATCGACGGCTATATCATCAAGCCCCACCTGTTCGGCGATTCTCTGGGAGTCTCCCCGCTGTGGGTGCTGGTGGCGGTCATCATCGGCGGCCGGATCTTCGGCGTCTGGGGGATCATGCTGGCGATCCCCTTTGCCGCGATCACCGATTTCATCCTGCGGGACATCGTTTGGGTCCGCCTGTCCGACCATCAGAAGGCCCACAGGGACCCCACGAGTCAGATCATAGAAAACGCTAAAAATCAGATAAATCTACAGACGGATGGGAACAACAATGGAAAAAACGGATAAGCGTCAAAAACGCCGCTGGGGCGACCGGCGGGACGGCCGCCGCGTCAAAGCGCCGGGGCTGCAGACCATCATGAGCTACCTGATGCCCCGCCGCACCGACTGCGAGGTCTACCTCAACGAGACCATCGACGCCACGGAGCTCATGGCGTATCTCGAACGGAAGAACGCGGAGCATCCCGAGTACAAAACCACGATCTTTCACTGCTTCATCACAGCCCTCGCCCGCATGGTGCGCGAGCGGCCGAAGATGAACCGGTTCATCCAGGGCTGGCGGATGTATGAGCGCGACGAGATCTCTCTGAGCTTCGTGGCCAAGCGCCGGTTCACCGACGGCGCCGACGAGGCCCTGATGGTCCTCGTGCCGCGGGATACGGACACCGTGGACGACGTGAGCCGCAAGATCATCGGAGACGTGCGCGAGACGAGAAAGAGCGAGACCTCCACCGGCGGCGTGGACGCGATCATGGACTTTCTTGCCAGGCTGCCGCGGCTGCTGCTGGCGCTGATCGTGCGGATCGTCCGCTGGCTGGATTTCTGGGGCATCAACCCCTCGTTCCTCACCGAGGGCGATCCCAACTACACCACGGTCTTCACCAGCAATCTGGGCAGCATCAAATGTCCGGCGGTGTATCATCATCTGAACAACTACGGGACCAACAGCATCATGATCACGATCGGCACCCTTCACAAGGAGGAGCTGCTGATGCCGGACGGCACGAAGCAGATCCGCGACGTGGTGGCCGTCGGCGCCACGCTGGACGAACGCATCGCCGACGGCTTCTATTTCGGGCGGAGCCTCCGGCTGGTCAAGCATATATTCGCGCACCCCGAGCTGCTCGACCGCCCGTTGGGCGAGGACAGCGGCTTTGAATACTGAGCAGGAGCATACGGAATGAACGATACCGGTAAAAAAGCGACGATCTGGACGCGGGGCTTCATCCTCATCACCCTCTGCAACGTTTTCGCCAACATGGCGATGTTCTCGGTCAACACCTATCTGACCACCTATATGTCCTATCTGGGCGTGGGCGCCTCTCTGGCCGGTCTGATCGCCGGGCTCTACTACGCCGTCGGTCTGGCGATGCGGCCCGTCGCCGGTCCCATGCAGGCCACGCTCAACAAGAAAAAGCTCATGACCGCCACCTATGCCCTGGGCTTTCTTGTCAACGCCTGCTACGCTCTTTTCCCCAGCGTGGGGCTGTTCGTGGCCTTCCGTCTGATCCACGGCATCCAGCTTGCCTTTTACGGCTCGCTGTCGTTCACCATCGCCTCCGCCTCCCTGCCCAATGAGAAGATGTCCTCCGGCATCGGCATTTTCGGTCTGAGCGGCATCGTCTCCCAGGCGCTCGGCCCCAGCGCCGGCGTATGGGCCATGAACTTCGGTACCCGGATGTGGGGCGACGGCGGCGGTTTCCGCGCGATCTTCCTCATGTCCGCGTTATTCAGCCTGATGAGCGTGATCCCCTGCCTGTTCCTGCCGAGGTTCGAGAGCGATCGGACCGTCAGCCGCAGCGGCGGCGTGTGGTACAAAAACATCATCGCCAGGGAAGCCTTGATGCCCTCCTGCGTGATCAGCCTGCAGATGCTCTCGGCCATGCTTTTCACGACGTACATGATCCCCTACGGCGCCTGGCGCGGCATTGCCAACATCGGGCTCTACTTCACCGTGAACGCGGTCGTGATGGTCGCCACCCGCCCCATCGCCGGCAAGCTCACCGACACATACGGCGCCAATGTCACGTTTTATCCGGGTATGGCGCTGATCGCAACCGCGTTCCTGGCCGTCTCCTTCGCCCGGAGCCTGCCGCTGATCCTCGCCGCCGCGGTATGCATGTCCATCGGCGGCGGCCTCGTCAGTCCGGCGGTGCAGGCCATGACCATGCAGTCGGTGAGTCCCGGGCGGCGCGCCGTGGCCAGCAACACGCTGTATACCTTCATGGATATCGGCAACTTCCTCGGGCCTACGCTGGGCGGCATCATCCTCGCCCGCAGCAATTACGAGCAGATGTTCCGCTGCGCCCTTGTCCCGCTGGGGCTGGCCGTGATCATATTCACCGCCGGCTGGAAGCAGTTCCTCCGCTACAAGGCCGCAGCGGAGGCGTCCCCGGAGGAATAAAACCGGTTCAGAAAAAACAGGGCCGTGCAGATGCCTGCACGGCCCTGTTTGCTTGTCATGCGGTTCAGGACAGCTCCAGTGACAGCACGCTGCCCCCGGCGGTATTCCTGACGCGGATCTTCTGGGGGATGCTCTCGCCGAGCCTGTCCACATGGGATATGATGCCCACGAGCCGGTCGCCTTCGGTCAGTCCGTTGAGCACATCCAGCGCCCGGTCGAGCACGTCGTCGCTCAGCGAGCCGAAGCCCTCGTCGATGAACAGCGTGTCCAGCCTTCTCCCGCCCGCGTGATTCTGCACCACGTCGGACAGCCCCAGCGCCAGAGCCAGCGAGGTGAAGAACGCCTCGCCCCCCGAGAGGCTGCCCGAGGGCCGACGCTGCCCGGTGCTCAGATCCAGCACGTCGATCTCCAGCCCGGCCTTGGAATAGCTGTGGCCGACGCTGGTATTGTGCACGAGCTCATACCTGCCGCCGCTCATCACGTCCAGCCGCCGGTTGGCCGATTCCAGGATCTCCCGGAACACCGCGCCCATTACATAGCGGTCGAAGCTCAGCCGGCCGCCCTCGGTGGCCGTACGGGCGGCGGCCAGCTCTCCCAGCCGGGACAGCCGCTGCCACGCCGGCTCACCGGCGGCCAGGGCGGATCTGTACTCCGCGGCCTTTTCGAGGACAGCCTTCACCCGGCCTGTGACGTTTTCCTGCGCCGCGCAGCGGTCGATGCTGTCGTTGAGGGCCTCGGCGGCCGCTTCCAGCCCGGCGGCCAGGGCGGCGGAATCCGTGAACGTCTTTCCCCTCGTCTGCTCCGTCAGCGTCCGGATGCGTTCCGCGATGTGCGCAGTCTCATTGTCGAAGGCGCTGATCGCCGCGCTCTCGGCTTTGAGCCACGTCTCCGGATCCGTCTCTCCCACGGGGGCGAGCGCCGCCCGGACTTCCTCGCCGTCCGCAAAGCCGGCCTCCCGGATCGCGGTCTGCATGTCCTCACGGGCAGCGGCCAGTTCCCCGGTGAGCTTCGCCACGGACCCCTCCTTTTCGGCAAGGGCCCCGCGGCTCCGGTCCAGAGCGGATCGCGCGGTCTCCAGCGCCGCGCGGTGTTCCCCGAGCTCCCGGCCGAGGGCGGCGCGTTCGGTCTGCAGCGCCGCTTCCGCCGCCTTCGCTTCGTCTTCGCCGGGGTAACGGAGCTGTTTTTTCTGCTCGCCGATCGCGGCGTCCAGTTCCCTGGCCAGCGCGGCGTTCTCCGCCGCCGCCGCGGTGATCGACGTCAGCTCCTTCTCCAGCGCGCCGCAGCGCTCTTCGCTTTTTTCAAGCTCCGCGCGGCATCCGTCCCTGACGGTCCGGTCCGACAGGGCCGCCTCACGGGCCGTCCGGGCCGCGTTCACCCGCGCCTTGAGGTCTGCCGCCGCCGCGGAAAGGAAACCCTCCGAAGAGAGCGTCTCCCAGTCTCCGCAACCGGGCAGCAGCTTCGCCGCGTCCCGAAGGGCAGACTCGCGGCGGCCGGACACCTCCGCTTCCAGCGCCCGGACCGCATTCGAATGCCGGAAGCGCAGCGCGTCGCAGGCGGCGTGTTCGTCTTTGGCCTTGTCCACGTCCTGCTGGGTCGGCGTATGGCTCTCCGGCCGGGCCAGAGAGTCGATCTGCTCCCGGCGGAGCTTCGTTCGGCAGACCGGGCAGCGCGCCTCGCCCTTTTCCCGGAGCTCCCGGGCCAGATCGCCGGCGAGCAGGCCCGCCTGTCCGGCGATGAACCGCTGATAGAGGTCGTCGTAGCGCGTCATCGCCATGGCCGCATCCCGGGCGGAAACGGTCAGGGCGGAACGCTCCTCCTCCAGCTCCCGTTCCCGGAGGCGCACAGCGGCGACCGCGGCGAGAACGCCCCCCTCCCCGATCAGCGCAGTCTGCTTTTCCTGTTCCCTTTTGAGTTCGTTGTCCGCCTGTGTGAAACGCGCGTCGGCGTCCGAGAGCAGGGCGAGCTTGTCCCGAAGGGCGGCGGCGCGCGCACGCTCCTCCTCGAGCGTCCGGCGGCAAGCGGAGATCTGCTCCCCCGCCGCCTGCGCGGCTCTCTCCGAGGCGGTCTTCTCGGCTTGGCGCTGCCGCAGCGTCTCATATTCGGGGAGCCGGGTCTCTATCTCGAGGAGAAGGGCGTTGACGCTCTCCAGCCGTTCCTCCAGCGCCGCATCCGCCTCCGCGGCCTTCTGCGCGGAGGACAGCGCGGTCTGTCTGCCGGTGAGCTCTGTGCGCAGCGCCTCGATCCCCGCGAGGGTATCCTCGAGCGTCCGGGCGGCCTTTTCGGCCCGCTCGGCCCGCGGCCGCACCCGGCGCAGCGCCGTCTCCGCCCGCTCGAAGCGCACCCGGCGCCGTGCCTGTTCGTCCTGCATGGCCTCCAGCTCCGCGGCGCGGCGACGGTATCCCTCCAGCTCCCCGAGCCGGGCGTTGACCGATTCCGCCTCCCCCTTTTTCTCATTCAGGGCGCTGAGCGTCCGCTGCGCCTCGTCCCGCTCCTGCCGGAGGACGGCGCCGGCGGCGGTCTCTCTGTCGAGCCGCGCGCGCAGATTCTCCAGCAGCGCCGGATGCTCCGCGGCATACAGCTCCCTCTCCTCCGGCGAGGCGTCCTCTCCGATCGGAAGCTCCGTCAATACGCGCAGCAGGCCCTCGTGTTCCGCCTGCCGCCGCCGGGCGAGCATGTCCCGGGCGCCGTCGAGCAGGTTCTCATAGCCAAGATAAGCCGAATTGTCGAACAGCTTCCCGAGGATCTCGTTTTTCTTGTCGCTGTCGGCCTTCAGGAATTCGCGGAACTCGCCCTGGGCCAGCATGACGATCTTGCGGAACTGCTCGGCGTTCAGGCCCAGCAGCTCCTCGCAGCGGGCCGTCACGTTCGTCGCGCCGCTGATGGGGTCCTTTCCCGGCTCGGAGAGCAGCGCGGTCACCTCACCCGGGCGGTAACGGTCCTCCGTGCCGCGCACCCGGCTGAAATGGATCGTTCTGCGCACCGTGTACTCCCGGCCGTTCTGGAGGAACACGAGCGTCACCACCGTGTCCGTGCTTCTGGGCACCCGGTCGCAGTGGAGCATGTCCTTGTCCCTGCTCCTGTCCGCGCCGCTGGCCACGCCGTAGAGCGCGAACATGATCGCGTCAAAGATCGTGGTTTTTCCCGCGCCCGTGTCGCCGGTCACGAGATACAGCCCGTGCCGCAGGTCGGAAAACGGCACCGTCGTCTTCCCGGCATAGGAGCCGAAGGCGGTCATTTCCAGTTTGACGGGCCTCATCCTTCCACCTCCTGCCCGAGGGCAAAGCGGACCAGCCGCTCGATCAGGGCTTCTCCCGGCTTTGCCGGGTCGTCGGCGCTGCGCTGCAGCTCGGCGGCGAACCGCAGCAGGTCCGCCTCCGCGGCCGTGGGCGGCTGATTGCAGCGCTCAGTGTAGAAGTCCGCGAACAGCTCCTCCACCGTTTTTTCTCCGGCGGCCTGTCCCGTCGGCGTCTCCGGCCGGCCCGTGAAAGGGTCGAATTCCGAGACGAGCTCCATCAGCACGCTGCCGCGGCCCTCGTACAGATCCCGGAAAAACTGCGACACCTCCGGGGTCACGCGCCGGTCGGTGAGCACGATGCGGATATATTCGCCGCGCCGGGCGGAGGCGAGCTCCGCGTCCCGCAGCGCGGCGTACTCTCCCCGCAGCTCCCGCATCGGATGCAGAGGCTCGATCCGGAGCGTTTCTGCGCAGCACGCGCCGTCGGCCCCCAGAGTCACGAGCACCGGGCCCTTTCCCCGCTGCTTCGTCTCCTCAAAGTGATAGCACAGCGGCGAGCCTGCGTAACGCACGGTCTCCCGCCCCACGGGATATCCCGCGTGGATATGTCCCAGCGCTGCGTAGCAGAAGCCGTCAAAGGCCGTGTAATCCACCTGCCCCACGCCGCCGACCATCGTCTCCGAGCCGCCGCGGACAGCCTCGACACCGTTGGCGGTGACGTTCTGATGCGCCACGATCACATTGCGCTGCGTCCGGTCGATCTCCTGGACCGAGAGCAGAGCGCGCACCGCGGCGTCGTAGTCCCGGATCGTATCGTCGCCGAGGACCTGCGACACCAGTGCCGGGAACACATAGGGCATCAGCCAGAAGCTGACCGGCCCGTATTCGTCACGGAGCGTGACACGGCGCAGACTTCCGTCGGGGGACAGCGTCCCGGCGATATGGACGTCCTGCCGGGAGAGCAGCTCTCCGGCAAAGGACAGCCTCTGTCCGGAATCGTGATTGCCCGCGATGAGCATCACCGGTATCCCCAGCCGTGAGAGCCCGGTCAGCAGCCTGTCGAGAAGCTGCACCGCGTCCCCCGCGGGCGCGCTGCGGTCATAGATGTCCCCGGCCATGACCACCGCCTCCGGGCGCAGCTCCCCCGCCAGGGCGAGAAAGCGTTCGACCCAGGCGGGCTGGTCTCCGTTCTCCATCAGGGAAATGCCGTGAAGCGATTTTCCCAGATGCAGATCCGCCAGATGTAAAAACCTCATACGTTATCCCTCGCTGTCTGTACGGTCCGTATATGATCGATTGTATCATCGTGCGCATCCGCGGTCAAGGCGGCGGAAATGCCGGTTGCCTTTGCCGCCGGCAGGCGTTATGATAGGACACGGGAGGCGATGGTCATGACGGACAGCACACGGGGAGACGGGTTCGGCGCCGCGGGCGTGGAGCGGTATCTGCGCACGCCGGGGCTGTCGATCCGATTCTTTCCCGTCATCGGCTCGACCAACACCGAGCTCAAAATCGCCGCGCAGAACGGCGCGCCGGAGGGGACGGTGTATCTGGCCGGGGAGCAGACCGCCGGGCGGGGCCGGATGGGCCGCAGCTTTTACTCTCCCGACGGCACCGGGCTGTACATGAGCCTGCTGCTGCGCCCCGCGTCGGCTCCGGCGGAATGCGGGAAGCTCACCGCCTGTGCGGCGGTCGCCGCCGCGGAGGCCATCGAGTCGGTCTCCGGCCGCAGCGCCGGGATCAAATGGGTCAACGACATCCTGCTCGACGGCAGAAAGGTCTGCGGCATCCTCGCCGAAGCCGGATCGAGCAGCGGCAGACTGGATTATGCGGTCATCGGCCTGGGCGTCAACGTCTTTCCTCCCCGGGGCGGGTTCCCGCCGGAGCTCTCGTCTGCCGCCGGCGCCGTTTTCGGCGGCGAGCCGGAGGCGGACGTGCGCTGCCGGCTGGCGGCGGCCATCCTCGACGCGTTCATGGCGCATTATCGCGCCGCGGACGGGGAAACAGTATATCGGGAGTATCGCCGCCGCTCGGTGGTGATCGGCCGGGAGATCCGGATCCTCGCCCCCGGCAGCGCGCCGGAGACGGCCCTGGCGCTGGATATCGGGCGCGATTTCGCCCTGTGCGTGCGCACGGCCGCCGGGGACGAGCGCCGGCTCACCGCCGGGGAGATCAGCATACGGCCCGCAGACTGACCGCGGACAGGAGGAACAGCTATGAAAGCCCGCCGCATACCGCGCATCGATATCCACGACAGGATCGAGCTGAAAAACGCTCTGCCGCTGCGCACGCCCTTCGTGGTGCATATCGACCCCTGCGACACCTGCAACTTCCGCTGCAAGTTCTGTCCCTCGGGCGATACCGCGCTGATGAAGAGCACAAAGGGCCGCGGCCACGGTCCGATGGATTATACCATGTTCTGCCGCATCATCGATGAGCTGGGCGAGTTTCCCGATCCGATCCGGGTGGTGCGGCTGTACAAGGAGGGCGAACCGCTGGTCAACGCGCGGTTCGCGGACATGGTCCGCTACGCGAAGTCCTCGGGACACGTGCTCCGCGTGGACACCACCACCAACGGCTCGCTGCTCACCCGGGAGCGGTCCCTTGCGATCATCGACGCGGGACTCGACCGCATCAACATCTCCGTGGAGGGGATGAATGCCGAGCAGTACCGGGATTTTTCCGGATACAGGCTGGATTTCGGGCAGTTCACGGACAATATCGCCTTTTTCTACGAGCACCGGCAGCAGTGCGAGGTCAACATCAAAATCAACGGCGACACCCTGACTCCCGGACAGGAGGAGGAATTCTACCGCGTTTTCGGCGACATTTCCGACGGGATCTCCGTGGAACGGACCATCGAATACTGGCCCAAGTACAAGCAGATGCGTGTGGACTTCGACGAAGACGTGAGCATCCTCGGCGGCAGCGCCCGGGAGGTGCAGGTATGCCCCTACGTGTTCTACGAGATGTGCGTCAATTCCGATGGGACATACAGTCTGTGCCGCTTTGACTGGAACCACGCCATGCTCCTGGACAGACATGTGGGACCGCCGCCGACTCCGAAGAAGATATGGGACAGCATCGTGCTCTGGCAGTTCCAGCAGCAGTTCCTCCGCCGGCAGCGGCTGCTGATGACCGTGCTGTCCTGCCCCAAATGCGGCGTGCTCAAGCAGGGCGTGCCCGAGGATCTGGACGAGTTTGCCGACGAGATCCTCGACCGGATGTGACCGCCGCGCCGTCCAGGGAGGGCTTGCTGTTGAGATTTGGCAACGCAAAGGTATATGTGAACGGACGGTTCGTCCCCGGCGGGATCGACTTTGACGGTGTGATCCGTGCCGTGGGCGGCGGCGTGCGCGGCGGGACCGACCTGCACGGGGCGTACGTCATCCCCGGGCTCGTGGACGTCCACAGCCACGGAGCCGCGGGGGCCGACGTCTCCGACGGGGACGCCGCGGCGCTGCCGGCGCTGAGCCGCTGGTATGCCCGGCACGGCGTCACGAGCTGGTGCCCGACCACGATGTCCCTGCCGGAGGCGGAGCTCCTGCGCTCGCTGGAGACGCTGGGGGCTTTTTCTCCCGCGGGCGGCGCGAAAATCGCGCTGATCCATATGGAGGGCCCGTTTCTCGCCACGGAAAAGCGCGGCGCCCACCGCATCGACGCGCTGCGGCCGCCGGAGCTGCCGCTCTTTCATCGGCTGCGGGAGGCCTCCCGCGGGCTCGTGGGGCGGATCACCCTGGCGCCGGAGCTGCCGGGAGCCGTCGGATTCATCGAGGCGGTGCGCGGCGAATGCGCCGTCTCTCTCGGCCACACCGCGGCGGACTATGACGCCGCCATGGCGGCGTTCCGGGCAGGGGCGTCCTCGGTGACGCATCTGTTCAACGCCATGCCGCCCATGCTCCACCGGGCGCCGTCACTGATCGCGGCCGCGGCCGACAGCGGCGCTTTCGCGGAGCTCATCGCCGACGGGCTCCACGTCCATCCCGCGGCCGTGCGGCTGGCCTTCCGGCTCTTCGGAGGCCGCGTCGTGCTCATCTCGGACTCCCTGCGCTGCGCCGGGATGCCCGAGGGCGACTTCGATCTGGGCGGGCAGCGCGTCAGCCTCCGGGGCGGCGCGGCTTGGCTCGCCGGGACGGACACGCTCGCCGGCTCCGCGATCGATCTCATGGAGGCGGTGAGGCGATGCGTGAGCTTCGGCATTCCCCTGGAAACAGCCGTGTACGCGGCCACGGCCGCCCCCGCGCGCCTGATCGGCCGGCCGGAACTCGGCGAGCTGGCGCCGGGACGGTGCGCGGATCTGGTGATCCTGGACGGGGATCTGAATATCGTCGATACATACATAAACGGAGCGGCCGTGTGACCGCTCCTCGCTTCAAATGAGACCCGCTTCGCGGTTCTCATTTGAGTAGGCTGCGGCCCGGCACGCGCATTCGCTTCGCTCACACACTTCCGGGCCGAAAAGTGTTTTTCCCGAGGCACATGTCCCCGGGAAAAACAGATCATGTCTTATTTGCGCCTGCGGGCGCAAACTCTGCGCGGCCATATCGCAAATTAAAACGGAGCGGTCGTCTGACCGCTCCGTTTTACTGTTGTCCGAAATCAGTTTTCGCCGTCCTCGAACTTTTTGAGCTCGTTGAGCATGGCCAGCGTATCGGCCTCCCAGAGGCGGTCGATGTTGATCTTCGCAAAGCCGCCGGCGAGGAAGTGCTTCCGCAGCTCCACCTCGTTGGCGACGGAGACCTCGGCTTTGGAGAGGGCCTCCTCGTAGCCGTCGGGAGGCATTACGATCACGCCGTCCGCGTCGCCGAAGACGATATCCCCGGGGTGCACCACCGTGCCGCTGCAGCTGATCTCCACGTCCACCTCGCCCGAGACGCCCAGGACGTTGGTGGTCACCGCGGAAATGCCCGTGCAGAACACCGGGAAGCCCAGCGCCTCGATGCCCAGGGAGTCGGTGGCCGGGCCGTCCACGACGATGCCCGCGAAGCCCTGGCACTTGGACAGCAGCGCCACCATCTCGCCCACGCAGGCGTAGGTGGTGTCCCCGCAGCGGTCGATGACCAGCACCGAGCCCGCCGGGGCGTGCTTCATGGCGTAGTAGAGGCAGGCCGAATCCTTGCCCTGCATCCGGATCGTATAGGCCGGGCCGACCATCTTGCTGTGCCGGTCGATGGGCTTCATCTCCGGGCGCATGAACCCCCCGCCGATATAGTGGCCGATGGTGGCGGGGTCCACCTTCATGAATCTGTCGATAAGCTCCTGCGTCATGGTTTTTTGTCCTTTCTCACCACGTCATAGACGTCGCTGCGCCGGTTCTTCAGCGAGGGGATCCGGGCGCGGACGGCGTCGAGGTAGTCCAGGTCGATCTCGGCGTAGATGAGGTCCGCGCGCTCGCCGCCCCGGGCGATGATGGTCCCCCAGGGGTCGATGACCATGCTGTTGCCGAAGGCCGGGAAGCGCGCCTTCTGGCCGAACTGGTCGGCGGCGACGATGTAGCAGCCGTTCTCGATGGCGCGGGTGCGCAAAATCGGCTCCCAGTGGTCCTTGCCGGTGGCCATGGTGAAGCTCGCCGGGGTGAAGATCACCTGGGCCCCCTCCAGGGCCATCAGGCGGTACATCTCCCCGAAGCGGATGTCGTAGCAGATCGACATGCCCATCTTTCCCAGGGCGGTGTCCACGGTGACGATCTCGTCGCCGGGGCGGATGCGGGCGGACTCGTCCTGCACCGAGCCGTCGGGCAGCGTGACGTCAAAGGTGTGCAGCTTGCGGTAGGTCGCGATGATCTCGCCGTTCGGGTCGATGATCACGGAGGTGTTGTAGGCTCTCGTCTCGCCGGGGATCTCCTCGGCAAAGCTGCCCGAGTGGATGTAGATGCCGTGCTCCCTGGCCTTGGCCATGAGCTTTTCGGTGGTGTAGCCGGGGATGGGCTCGTGGCCGCCGCCCTCGCCGATGTTCTCCCCGCTCAGGTTCATCACCTCGGGGAAGCTGACAAGCTTCGCGCCCGCGGCCGCCGCCTCGTCGATGCGCGCGCAGGCGGCCCTGAGGTTGGCGCCCTTGTCGTTGCGGCTGTCCATCTGCACGACGGCGATCTTGTATTTACGCAGATTTTCCATATGCATTCACCTCGTCAGGTTGATTGGTCGAGCTCTTCGGCCAGGTGGCAGGCCACCTGATGACCGGGGAGCAGCTCGCGCAGCTCGGGGGTCTCGCTCCGGCAGCGGTCCGCGGCGTAGGGGCAGCGGGCGGCGAAGCGGCAGCCGGGCTTTGGATCGATGGGCGAGGTGATCTCGCCCTTGATGAAGCTGCGGCTCTTCTTCGCGCCCAGCTCCGCCACGGGTACCGCGTCCAGCAGCGCCTTCGTATAGGGGTGGAGGGTGTGCTCGAAGATGCTGTCGGCGGAGGCGTGCTCCACCACCACGCCCAGATACATGACGATGATCTCGTCGGAGATGTGCTTGACCACGGACATGTTGTGGGTGATGAACATATAGGTCAGGTTCCGCTCCTGCTGCAGGTCCTGCATCAGATTGAGGATCTGTGCCTGGATGGACACGTCCAGCGCCGAGACCGGCTCGTCGCAGACGATGAATTTCGGGTTGAGCGAGAGCGCCCGGGCCACGCCGATGCGCTGACGGCGGCCGCCGTCCAGCTCGTGGGGATAGGAGTTGGCCAGGCGTCTGGCCAGACCGACGGTGTCCATGAGCTCGAAAACGGCTTTCCACAGCTCGTCCCGGGACCGGTAGACCCCGTAATTGATCAGCGGTTCCGCGATGATCTCGCTGACGGACATGCGGGCGTCCAGAGAGGAATAGGGGTCCTGAAAGATCATCTGCATGTTGCGGCGGTAGGCCTTGAGCTCGCTGCGGGACATTCTGCGGTCGTCGGTGCTGATGCCGTCGAATATGACCGTGCCGGAGGTCAGCGGCTGGAGCCGGATGATCGTACGGCCGAGGGTGGACTTCCCGCAGCCGGACTCGCCGACCACGCCCAGGGTGTGGCCCTCCTCGATGGAAAAGGTCACGTCGTCCACCGCGTGGAGCATGCCCCGGGAGGTCTTGAAATACTTTTTCAGGTTTTTGACCTGCAGGATCTCACTCATCGCCGCTCCTCCCTTCCGGCGCAGCGCGCAGACATTTGACCAGGTGTCCGGGCTCGATCTCGTATACCGGCACCTCGGCCTCGGAACAGGCGGGCGTGGCGTACCGGCACCGGGGCGCGAACTTGCAGCCCCTGGGCAGCGCCGCCGGGTCCGGCGCCAGCCCGGGGATGGGCGTGAGCCGGCTGACCTTGCGGTTCAGGTTGGGGATCGAACCGAAAAGTCCCTCGGTATAGGGGTGGGCGGTGTTGTTGAAGATGTGCTCCACCGTGCCGTACTCCATGATCTCCCCGGCGTACATGATCGCGGCCTTCTGACAGGTCTCCGCCACGATGCCCAGGTCATGGGTGATGAGGATCAGAGAGGTCTGCTCCTCCTCCTTGAGCCGGGCGATCAGATGGAGCACCTGGGCCTGGATCGTCACGTCCAGCGCCGTGGTGGGCTCGTCGGCGATCAGCAGAGAGGGCCGGCAGGCCAGCGCGATGGCGATGATCACCCGCTGCTTCATGCCGCCGGAGAACTGATGGGGATAGTCGTTGAAGCGCTCGCCGGGCAGGCCCACCAGCTCCATCATCTCGACGGCGCGGTTTTTGGCCTCCTCCCGGGAGATCCGGTTGTGGAGCAGTATGACCTCCATGATCTGGTCGCCCACGCTCAGCGTGGGATTGAGCGCCGTCATGGGGTCCTGGAAGATCATCGAGACCTTGTTGCCCCGGTATTCCCGCTTTTTTGCCGGCGAGATCCGGATCAGGTCCTCGCCTTCAAAGTATATCTCGCCGCTGACGATGCGCGCGCTGACGTCGGGCAGCAGCTGCATCACCGAGAGCGCCGTGGTGGTCTTGCCCGCGCCGGTCTCCCCCACCAGGCCCAGGGACTCTCCCTGCTCCAGGCTCAGGTCGATGTGGTTGACGGCCTCGACCACCGCCTCGTCGGTGACATACTGCACCGCGAGGTCCTTTATCTCAAGAATCGTCTTTGCCATATGCCCTCCCTCACGTCTTCAGCTTGGGGTCGAGCGCGTCGCGCAGACCGTCGCCCAGAAGGTTGAAGGCGAACACCGTCAGCATGATCATCAGCCCGGGGAAGGTGACCACGAACCAGTGGTCACGCATGAAGCTCTGGGCGTCGTTGAGCATGGAGCCCCACTCCGGCGTGGGCGGGGAGATGCCCAGTCCCACAAAGGACAGCGACGCGATCGAGAGGATCGCCGTGGCGATGGACATGGTCGCCTGCACGATGATGGGCGCCAGGCAGTTGGGAAGGATGTGGCGCATGATGATCTTCAGGTCGGTGGCGCCGGAGGACCGGGCCGCCTCGATGTATTCCAGCTCCTTTTCGGTCATCACCGAGGCGCGGACGATCCGCGCGTAGCCGGGCACGGAGCTGATGGCGATGGCGATGGTCAGGTTGACCGCGCCGTTGCCCAGGGCCGTGACGATGGCCATCATCAGCAGGATCGACGGGATGGCGAGCATGATGTCGATGATGCGCATGATGATGTTGTCGGTCGTGCTGCCGTAAAACCCGGCCGCGGCGCCGATCACGATGCCGAATACGCACGAGAGCGCCACGGCCACGAGACCGATGCCGATGGAGATGCGGGTCCCGTATATGACGCGGCTGAGGATGTCCCGGCCGTAATTGTCCGTGCCGAAGGGGTGGGCCAGACACGGGGAGATGAAGGTCTCGGAGTAGTTCTGCTGGGAGTAGGAGTACGGCGCGATCTGTTCCGGGAAGATGGCGCAGATGATCAGGAGCAGAATGAAGAACAGACTGATCACGGCGGCCTTGTTTTTCAGGAAGCGGTGGAGCACGTCACGGAACTGGCTCTTCTTTTTTACGATGATCTCCTGCTCAGCCATTGGTCTCCTCCTTTCCCTTGTATGCCGTGCGCCGCGGCGCCATGTACTGCGAACGGATCTTGGGGTCCACGAATGCGTAGAGGATGTCCACGATCAGGTTCACGAAGCACATGACCACGGCGATGAACAGTACGCCGCCCTGGACGAGAGGCGTGTTTTTCGCCTTGATGGCGTCCACCATCAGCTTGCCGATGCCGGCGATGGAGAAGATGGACTCCGTCAGCACGGCGCCGCCGAGCAGCTTGCCGAAGTTCAGGCCGACCACGGTGATGATCGGGATGAGGGCGTTGCGCAGCGCGTGCCGGCGGATGACGACGCCCTCCTTCTGCCCCTTGGAGCGGGCGGTGCGGATGTAGTCCTGGCGGATGACCTCGAGCATGCTCGAGCGCGTCATGCGCATGATGTTGGCCGCGGAGCTCGTGCCGATGGTGATGGCGGGCAGGACCCAGTGCTTCGGCGTGGAGAAGCCGGAGGGCGGGAACCAGCCGAGCCAAACGGAGAAAACGATGATGTTCATCATGCCCTGCCAGAAGTTGGGCAGAGAGACGCCGATCAGCGAGATCCCCGTGGCGACATGGTCGAAGACCGAGTACTGCCTGGTGGCGGATATGACGCCGGCCACGATCCCGATGATGCAGGCGATGAGTATGCTCACGCCCGCGAGCTTGAAGGTGGTGGGGAATCGGGCGACGATCTCCTTCGTCACCGACATTTTCGTGGTGTACGAGGTGCCCAGATCTCCCTCGACGATGACCCGTTTCATGTAGTTGATGTACTGCTCGACGAAAGAGCCGTTGAGACCGTGCTCCTCCCTGAAGAGCTCACGGTCCTCCTCGGTGGCCATGTCGCCCAGGATGATCTGCGCCGGGTCGCCCGGGGTGAAGTACATGATCGTGAAGACGACCAGCGTCACGCCCAGCAGCACCGGGATCATCATGAGCAGCCGCTTGATGATAAAGCGGATCAACTTCGGCTCCCTCCTTTCCCCTGTCCGGTACAGGATACGCGGATCTCAGTAAAGCATGAAGAAGGCGCAAAGGTAGCCAAAGAGAGGACAGACCGGACCGGACGGAAGGGTCTGCCCTCTTTGGCTCATGTCACTTTGAGCGCCGGCAAAGAGAACTTATTCGTATACGACGATGCTGTTGAGATTGATCTGCTGCAGAGGATCGGAGACGAAGCCCTCCACGTTGTCGCTCACGCCGAATACCACGGGGGTCTCGAGCAGAGGCACGGTGAAGCGGATGTCATAGAGGTACTCCTGCAGCGCGCCGTAGGCCTCGGCTCTCTCGGAGGCGTCCAGCAGGGTCTTGCAGCGGGCCAGCTCGGAGTCGATGTGATCGTCGCAGCCCTGGATCTTCTGGGCGAAGGCGGAGTCGTAGATGATCAGGATGTTGGACGGCTCGTTGGCGTTGCCCGCGCGCAGGCCGATCTGGTAGGAATAGCCCTGGGACACGTAGGCGGAGTCGCCGGCCACGATGATCTCGGTCTCCACGCCGATCTGCTTCCACATATCCTGCAGCATGACGGCGATGCGGCGGTCGACCTCGCGGTCTTCCACGTTGAACAGGAGCTTGAGTCCGCCGTCGGGATAGCCGGCCTTGGCCATGTACTCCTTGGCCTTGGCGAGGTCATAGGGCATGTAGTCGGGGATCTCGCGGAAAGCAAAGACGTTGTGGGGGTACATGCCCGTGGCCATGAGGGCGTTGCCGCCGTACTCCACGTTGATGATGGCCTGGCGGTCGATGGCGTAGCTCAGGGCGTAGCGCAGGTCCTTGTTGGAAAGGGTCTCGTCCTTCATGGAGAAGGTGACGAGCATGTAGCGGTTGGATTCGGACACGTCGGCGTGGGCGCCTTCGATGGCGTTGACGCGGTCGATGTCGGTGGTGGCGATCTCAAAGACCAGGTCGGAGGACTGGGTCTCCAGCTCCACGACGCGGCTGGACGTGTTGCCGACCACCTTGAGGATCACGTTCTTCGTCTTGGCCATGTTGGCGGTATCCCAGTAATTCTCGTTGGCCTCGAGGACCATCTGGGTGCCGGCGTCCCAGCTCACGAACTTGTACGGGCCGGTGCCGACGGGCTCGCGGGCGGCGACCTCAGGGCCGACCTCGTCAAAGTATTCCTTGCAGGGGACGGAGCCGCGGCCGCTGGTCAGGGTGTTGAACACGGGGGCGTAGGGCTGCTTGAACTTGAGGACGATCTCGAAATCGTTGACGATCTCGGTGTTCTCGATGTCAAAGCTGGCGTAGGTGGAGGCGCTCAGCGAGGTCGCCAGGGCCTTCTCGATCATGAAGTAGACGTCCTTGGCGGTGAACTGCACGCCGTTGTGGAAATAGACGTCGTCCCGCAGCCACATGCGCAGGGTGAGGTCGTCCTCCCACTCCCACTTTGTGGCCAGCTCGGGATCCACGCTGCCGTCGGGGTTCTCATGGACCAGGTGGTTGTAGATCTGACGCTGGATGGCCCAGTTGGAGGCGCGGTTGGTCTCCTGGGGATCCATGGACATCATGTCCTCGATGATCGCCACGGTCAGGGTGTCCTTGGTCTTGCGTTCCGCGGCCGCGGCGCCGGAAGAGGAAGCGGAAGACGCCGCACTGCCGGAGGAAGCCTCCGAGCCGCCCGAGGACGAGGAACTGCCGCCGCAGCCGGCCAGCAGGGCCAGCACCATTACGGCAGCCATCAGGATCGCGATGGTTCTTTTGTTCATAATGTCACCTCTTGTTTGTATTAAAACCAGGAGATCCCGCCCGCGCACTCCTCCGGCACGGGCTGCCATCCCCTTAATTTTTGAACTCGTAGCGCATGTACTCCACGATGCGGTCCACGCATTTTTCGACGATCCGGCGTCCCTTCTCGGCGGTGCCGAGGGTCGCGTCGCCGATGATGGCGTTGGGGGTCTTGGCGTCAAAGGGCACGTAGCGCACGAAATCCGTGTAGGCGGTGTAGGCGTCGCCGGTCGGCTCCACCCGCTCGGCCCGCTCCATGTGCACCAGGTCGGGGCGGAGATACAGCATCACCGAGGTGCCGCACTCGCTGGCATGGCCGTGGGCCATGTAGCCGGAGAGCTCGAACACGTCGCCGCCGTTGGCATTGGTGAAGCGCCACCAGTCCACCTGGCCGCATCGGATGCCGTACTGCGCCTGATATTTGCGGCAGTAATAGCTGATCGGGTCCACGTTGCTCGCGTGGCCGGTGATGAACAGGAAGTTCCTGAAGCCGTAATCGATCAGCTGCAGGAATACCTCGTTGATCAGCGTCTGAAAGGTCTCCCGGGAGAGGGTGATCGTGCCGGGATAGCATTTGAGCGCCGAGGATTCGCCCAGCGGCAGCAGCGGCGCGATCAGGGCGCCGGTGCGCTCGGCCACCCGTTCGGCAATGGCGAGGGCGGCGATGCCGTCCGCGCCCATGGGCAGATGGGGCCCGTAGATCTCCACCGCGCCGGTGGGTACGATGATCGTGTCAGTCTCTTTCCTGCGGGCGTCGAATTCCGACCAGCTCATCTCATCCATGCGATTGCTCATGGTCTGCCTCCCCCCTGCTCCGCGCCGGTCCGGGCGCCGGAAAATGCAGCCGGCACGTCCGGAACCTGCAGCCTCCGCTCCCCTCTGCGCGGTTGACGCATTATGTTTTTTCATGTTATATATAAAAAAACATATTGTAATACTATATAAAATAAATGGTTCCTCACCGTTTGTCAAGCGGGCAGAAAAAGATTGACGTTTTCACGAATAACCGTGGGTTTTGTCCGTTGGCATAGATGAAATTTGCCGGAAACGAACCTGCATTTTTCCCCCGGGGCCGGCCCGAAAAACAACGCGCAGCGGACGTCGGTCCGCTGCGTGTTGCTTACTGGTCGTCGAAGCAGTTCTCCTCGCGGCTGTAGCGTTCGAGCATCTGCTGGTATTCCTTTTTGTCGATCAGCCCGGCCTTGAGATAGCTTTTGAGCTGCTCCACCCGCTTGTCGCTCACATGGGAATACCGATGGCTTGCCTGGCCGTAATCGAATTCGTCGTCCACGTCCTTTCTCCGTCTGGCGACGAAGCCCCGGAGCCCGGTCTGCGGCCGGTCGGCCGTCTGCGTTTCCCTCCGGTCCGGCGCCGTATAGGTCCCCTCATAGGCGGACGATCCGTTTTCGCGGCCTTCTCTCTTCCCGCCGGACTTCTTCTGCGCGCTCCTGGTCCGCAGCAGCGGGAGCAGGACGACATAGACCAGCACCACGACCAGACCGAACCAATTATTCACGGCGATCCCCCCTTTTCTTCACGACCATGATATCATATCCGTCCCGCCGGGGCAAGGGCCTTTGTCGGGCGCGCCCGCTCAATCCCCGCGGCGGGCGGGCGCGCCGTAAAGGCTCTCCACCTCGTCCACGAAAAACCGGCGGAGCGGCCGGTCGTCCGCGTCCCGCTTTTCGCAGTCGGCCAGATCCGCGAACCGGCCGAGCAGCTCGTCCATCGCCGCCTTTTCGTTTTTCGGCAGCGGTTCATCAGGAAGCATCCTCACGTACAGCTCCATCGGCGTATAGCACGGCGCGTTGTTTTCCAGCGGCGCGTCGTACTTTTTCAGGCCGATGTAATCCTTGAAGTCCCCGCCGGGCACCGGATGCCTCGATTTCGGAGCGGGCGCCTTTGCGCCGCTGCCGGGGTTTTCCCAGAGATTGATCATCCGACGCAGGGAATAGACCCAGTCGAGCAGGTCGTCCGTGCCCTCGTCGGCGTGGAGATGACATTCCACCAGCGAA
The DNA here is from genome assembly GCA_017541825.1 of Oscillospiraceae bacterium. Taxonomy (GTDB): domain Bacteria; phylum Bacillota; class Clostridia; order Oscillospirales; family Oscillospiraceae; genus Apopatocola. The sequence goes on from JAFXYJ010000062.1 coordinate 38,893, forward strand.
GAATGGAGCCGGGTGGAGACCTCTTTTCTCGAGTACACGATCAGATCGCGCCATTCCCTGTCGGAAAAGCCGAGATCTTCGGGCGTTTCGGGCCGTTTGGCCTCCACGGCGTCTTTGTACGCGGCGAGCTTTTCCAGCAGACGCGGCGGCTGGGAAAAGCCCTGGGTCCGGAGGAACGCGCACCAGCGCCGGTGTTCCATCCAGATGAGCGCCGAAAGGCTGTCGTCGAAGCGCGCGATCGCGTTCCAGTACCGGCGTTTGGCCTCCATGCCCGCCGTGACGAGCGCCTTCTCCTCCAGGTCCTCCCGGTACTGCCCGAAGGCGCCGAGCCCGGCGTCGACGGCGCCGGTGTAATACATCTTGTACTGCAGATGGAAAAACCGCGTCGTGCGTGACCACACGTCATAGATATCGTCCACCGATTTGAAATCGGCCGCATTGTGGGCAAACAGATCCTCGGCCGCGGCGCCGGGGCGGCGGTCCGCCAGGTAATCCGCGTTCAGGGAGATGCGGTCCCAGCGGAAGCGCTCCCGCAGCCCGCCGAAGCAGTGCATCTCCGGTCCGGCGCCTTCGATGGCCCCGCGCTTCCACTCTTCGAAGCGGACGCTGATGATGTCCCGGATGGTTTCGTTCTGCACGAGGAAGGCGACGACGCGCTCACGCCGGTTTTCCTCCGTCCCACCGAGATAATACAGCGCCCGGCGAAGCTCGTCCGCCAGGGTAATGTTCGTCTCGTCGGACTCCTCCATCACGAGGAAGTAGTCGCAGTCCGCCAGCCGGAACGTCCCGCCGCCGTACCGGTATTCCCGGGGCCGCAGGAGGAATTCCCGCATACCGCAGGCGGAAGGGTCCTCCTCGACGAACGCCAGGTCCGCGTAGGGCCGGGAACAGTTCCCGGCAAAATCCTGCCGCAGCAGCTCGGAGCCCTCCCGGCAGCTTTCGAGGATCTCCGTATTGAAGGCGTTGAGCTCCCGCTCGCAGGCCGTGAGGCCGGAGCCGTCCGGCGTCTCCGGCGGGGCCACCGACACGATCCGCAGGGTGTGGTCGAACACCTGTCCGCACCAGTACACCGTTTTGAACATTTCCGCCGCGAAGGGATTCCGCCCGAAGATCGCCACGCGCAGCTCCCGGGGCGCGGCGGGATCCTTCTCCAGCGTTTTCTGCAGCGGCTTGAACAGCGGCACGTCACGCAGCTGGAAACCGCAGGTCAGCGAATAGTCCCGCACCACATGGATCCGCAGATGCTTTCCCCGCTCGAGATACTCCTCGTTTTTCCCGGCCAGACCGCCCGATTTGTCCTCGCTGAAGGGGACCGCGGCGGCCCGGAAATTGTCGATCACCGTGCTGTTGTTGGAAAAAGCGTAGATCTGATGGTGCTTTTTGATGTTCCACAGCGGTTTTTCCGCGTACAGGAGCTCCCGGAAGGCGGCAAGGTTCTCCACATCGTTGAATTCTCCGTCCGGCCCGGTGTCCATCAGGAAAAACATGCTGTCGTTGGCGCGGCGAAAGCCGTCGCAGTGGGAGATGTCGGTTTTCAGACAGATGGAGCGGAGCTGCTGCGCCCGCAGCAGCATCTCCGAGGCGACCTCGTCCCCCTCGTTCGCGTAGCAGTCGGTGAACACGATGACCGGGTTGCCCAGCTGTCTGCGGCGGTCGTGGATATCCGCCGCCAGCGTGAGGGACCTCTCATTCAGCTCGGAGAAAACGCAGAGCCGTCTGCGCCGTGAAAAGAACAGCCGAAGGTCCGGCGAGACGCCGGCCAGCACGTCGTAGATCACCGCGCCGCCCACGACCGGCGCGATGGAATACACCACGGCCCTGTACCAGGACAGGAACACCCCCGGCGACTCACCGTCGAAGCCGCTGATCGCCTCATAGGCGGAATCCAGGCTGAAGGCCTGGAGCGTGTCGATCAGCAGCGTGGAGGGGAAGGCCGCCCGGCCCTCCTCGGTATAGCGGGTCAGCTCGATCAGCAGGATCGAGAGGATGACGCCCGCGGTGAGCGTCAAGAGCCGCCTGCTCAGCCGCGTCTCCCTCCGTACAAGGAAAAAGGACGCTACAGAGCCGGCAAACAGGATCATCGATATGGCAGTCAGCAGGATGCTCAACGGTCTCACGGTTCGCTCCGCCTTTCCACGGTCTTTCGTTTTTAACAGTATACATGAAAACAGCGCAAAAGCAAACCCCACTTCGGCCGCAAACGTGTTTGCGGTTTCGGCTTTTGTATGTTAAAATGGTCACAGACAGAATCCGGGTCCGGGCGGACCGGAGATCCGGAAAGAAAACAGATCATAAACGGGGGATGAAGCATGGAGCTGACGTTTGAAAAACTGAACAACACACGGGACCTCGGCGGCATGGAGACCGTTTCCGGGCGGAGGATCCGGTCCGGAAGGCTGATCCGGAGCGGAAGGCTCTTCCCCGCCAGCGACGCGGACAAGGCGTTCCTCTCCCGGACGGTGGATCTGGTCGTCGATTTCCGTTCGGCGCAGGAGCTCAAAGAAGGGCCGGATCCCGAGATCCCCGGCGTTGAGGAGTGTCACATCCCGATCCTCGACGACCGGCGGGCCGGCGTGTCGAGGGAGGAGGAATCCGACCGGGAGGCGATGATGCTCGCCTTCGAGGACCCGGACGCGGCGCTGGGCGCGATGAGCCGGGTCTATCGGGACTTTGTGGCCAGCGATTTCTCGGTCTCCCAGTACCGGCGGTTCGTACAGCTCCTGCTCGCAGGCCGTGAGAAGGCGATCCTGTGGCACTGCACCGCAGGGAAGGACCGCGCCGGATTCGCCGCGGTCATCGTCGAGGAGCTGCTGGGTGTCGACCGCGGCCGGATCATGGCCGATTACCTGCTCACGAACGAACGGCTCCGGGAGGAGGTCGAGGGGCTGACGCAGGAGATCCTGCGGCACTCGAAGAA
>JAFXYJ010000003.1 GCA_017541825.1 Oscillospiraceae bacterium
CCCATTTCCAGGAAAAGGTCCCCCATCAGTTTTCGGCTAAAATAGGGCATTTTCGGAGAAAGACGCCTTTGGCGTCTTTTTTGTGGCGTGTTTTATTGTCTGAATATTCATAAAATCACACACAATTCAAGGGAGGAGGTGGCGCAATGCCGACACCGGCGAAACCGGCGACCGTGCTGAGCATCGAGGGACGCTCGCACCGCACGCTGAAAGAGATGGCTGTGCGCCGCGCGGCTGAGGCGGCCCTGCTGACGGGCTGCCGGATCAAAGAGGATCCCGCGGTCCGGGAGGATCCGGTCGCCCATGCGACCTTTATGCGGGTCAGGAAGCTCCTGCAGAAAATCGAGAAGAACGACGACCTCTATCATGGCTCCATCAACCGCTACTGCCTGCTGGCCGCAGAGGCTGCCCGCTTTGAAAAGCTGCGGGACGCCCTGGCCGCGTCGCTCGAGAGGCTCGCCGACGATCCGACCGTGGATCCGGAGGAGCTGGCCAAGCTGATGACCAAGGGCTCCAACACCCTGCTCGGCTATGACCGCCAGGTCCAGGCCAAGCGGAAAATGATGGGAGACATCGAGAAAGAGAACGTGATGACCATCGCCGCGTCACTGCGGACCGTGCCCAAAAAGCAGGAGGGGAAGAAGTCCGCGCTGATGGAGGCGCTGAGTGGCTGATATCAAAGACAGCCCGGCTTATCAGTACGCCACCTGGTGCGTCCAGGAGACGGAACGAATGGCGCCGCACTATGTCAAGCTGCAGGCGGCGAGCTGGCTGCGGATCGCCGACGGCGAGGATCCTGAGGCGTATGTGGACGAGGAGAGGTACGAAAAGATCACCCGGCTGCTGCGGATCATCATCCATCCGGACCTTAAGCGTCCGATGCTGGAGAGCATGGAGGGGTACGAGCGGCTGCTGATCGTGGCCACCCTGTGCACTATGTGCCGGGAGGGCACGACCTACTATGAGGAGACCGAGGCAGACTTCCAGACGCTGCGGATCCGCTACTACGTGACGGCCCTGCTGGAGGTAGCCCGGAAGAATTTCAAAACGTTTGCATCGGCCGTGATCATCATCATCCTGATGCTGACCGAGCCGAGCTTCTCCCGGTTCTTCTCAGTCGGTCCCGATCTGGCACTGAGCTCTGAGCTCAAGAACGCGATCCGGAAGATCATCAAATCGAGCCCCGCGCTCTGCGATGAGATAGAGCCGGCGTTCAAGCTGCTGCGGAGTGAGATCCGCTGCACGATCAACGACTCCGAGTACACCCCGCTGGCCTACAGCCGCGACAGGATGGACGGCCGCATGGCCCATGCTTTCCTCGCCGACGAGGCCGGTGCGATGGACGATTACCCGGTCGAGGCGATGAGGTCCTCGCAGATCAACCTCCCGAGCAAGCTCGGGATCATCATCAGTACGCAGTACCCAAACGACAACAACGTGATGCTGACGGAGATCGACCTGGCCAAGAAGACCTTGGACGGGCTGACCTACGATCGGCGCTACTTCTCCCTGCTGTACGAGCCGGACGACGACCTCAAGACGGGCGACACCTGGCAGACGGACGACAGGGTCCTCTACCAGAGCAACCCGGTCGCCGTGGATCATAAGTATTTGCTGACCGAGCTCAAGAAAAAGAGATCCCTGGCGGTCCTCTACGACAGCAAGAGGGAGAATTTCCTCTGCAAGCACTGCAACATTTTGTACAAAGGCCTGGGCGTCGAGGGTTTTGTCGATATCCAAAAAGTCAGGCTGTGCCGGGACGACGTGCCGGACAGCTGGTGGCAGGGGAAACCCGTTTACCTGGGCCTTGACCTGTCGCAGACGGACGACAACACGAGCGTCGCGATGGTGTGCGAGGTCAACGGGAAGATCTACGCCAAGGTCGTCGGTTTTGTACCCGCGGCGCGCGTGGATCTGAAGACCAGCAAAGAGAAGGTCGACTACCGCGACCTGATCAAGAGAGGTGAGTGCTTTGCCTGCGGCGATGAGACGATCGACTACGGATTTGTCGAGGACTACATCCTCCACCTGCAGAGCTGTTACGGCGTCGTCATCCAGCAGCTGGCCTACGACAGGTACAACGCGCTGTCGACGGTCCAGAAGCTGGAGGCCGCGCAGATCGAGTGCGTGGAAGTAAAGCAGCACTCGTCGGTCCTGCATATGCCGACCAAGCTGCTGATGGAAGCGATCCTCAACCGGCGCTTTGCTTATGCAGAAAACCTGATGCTCGAGATCAATTTCCAAAATGCCCGCTGCACGCGGGACACGAACGGAAATATGTATGTAAACAAAAAACGCAGCGCGGCGAAAGTCGACATGGTCGTGTCGCTGATCAACGCCCTGTACCTGCTCCAGCAGGAACAGCTCTACGGCACTGATTTCGTCGTGCAGATGTAGGAGAGTGATGCTTATGTGGCCCTTTTCTAAAAAGCCGCCCGAGATCCGGGCAGACACTAACCCGGAGACCGGGCAGATCGTCTCCAGCGACGACCTGCTGACCGCGCTGATCAGCCGGGAAGCCGTGACCAAGCAGATGGCCATGCAGATCCCGACGGCGCGGGCTTGCGTCGACCTGATCGCCGGGACGATCTCGACGCTGCCGATCCGGCTGTACCACCGGACGAAGGACGGGAAGCCGGAGGAGGTGACGGACGATCCGCGCGTCTTCCTGGTCAACAACGACACACTGGACACCCTGACGAGCGTGCAGTTCTGGCGCGCGATGCTCGACGACTACTTTTTCGGGCGCGGCGGGTATGCCTACATCCACCGCAGCGGGCTGCAGGTGATGAGCCTGCACTACGTCCGGGAGGAGTCGGTCTCGATCCACAAAAATGCGGACCCGATCTTTAAATCCTACGCGATCCTGGTCGATGGGAGCCAGTACGAACCGTACAGCTTTTTCAAGATCCTCCGCCGTACGGACGACGGGATGTCCGGCAAGCCGATCTACGAGACCAACCCGCTGCTGCTGCAGCTGGCATATGCGCAGCTCAAGTACGAGGACAACCTGGTCCGCAAGGGCGGCAACAAGAGAGGATTTCTCAAGAGCTCGCACCGCCTGACAGATCAGGCGATGGCTGCTCTCAAGGCGGCGTTCCGCCGGCTGTATGCCAACGAGGAAAACGTGGTCGTGCTCAACGAGGGGCTGGATTTCAAAGAGAGCAGCAACACCTCGGTCGAGATGCAGCTGAACGAGAACAAGCGGACCAACGCGGGCGAGATCTGTAGGATCTTCGGCGTCCCGGAGAGCGTGTTCTCGGGCAACCCGACAGAGGAGGACCGGAAAACCTTTATCCGCACATGCGTCTCGGTCATGACCGACATCGAGTGCAGCCTGGACCGGGATCTCCTGCTGGAGTCGGAAAAACAGTCCTACTACTGGGCCTTTGACACCCGCGAGCTCACCCGCGGCGACACGAAAGAGCGCTACGAGGCCTACAAGATCGGCCTGGAAAAGAATTTCCTCCAAATCGACGAAGTCCGTCAGATGGAGGACCTGGAGCCCATTGGCTTCAATTGGTTGACTGTGGGCCTCGATGCGGTGCTGATCAACCCGGAGACCGGCGAAGTCTACACGCCCAACACGAACGCGGCGCAGCAGCTCAACGATCTCGAGACTGGCGCGCAGCTGCCTGAGAGCAGGGCGGCGGGAGACAATGTGCTGGTCGTCGGGCCGCCCGGATCAGGTAAAACGACCTGGGTGGAGTCGATCCGCAAGCCGGACGAGATCGTGATCGACCTTGACAGGATGCGCCAGGCAGTGCTGCCGGGATCCGGGGAGCACGACACCGGGCACGACGCGGACAGCGCCATCCCGGTCCTGCTGGCCATGCGCGGCGCGGCCCTCAACGCGGTCGGAGAGGGCAGGAGCCCGTCGAGGGCTTACATCATCACAGGATCCTCGAGGCGCGACGAGATCCAGGACTTCGCGAAGAGGTCCGGAGCTGAGGTCCACGTCATGGACACGACGCTGGAAGAGTGCCTCGCAAGGATAGATGCGGATCAGACCCGGACCGAAGAGGCAAAAGCCCTCCACGCCGAGCTGGCCCGCAAGTGGTTCGAAAACTGGCAGAAAGGAGGTGAAGAAGGGTGAAAGCTGAACTTAGAGCGGATGGATCGCTCCATATCAGCGGCTACGTCAACGTACCCGGACGGCAGTCCAGGCCGGTGCTGACGCCGAGGGGCAGAGTGATCGAGGTCATCGAGCAGGGCGCTTTCGCGCGTGCGCTCGAGCGCGCCGGATCGCTCCGGATGCTCCTGGATCATGACGAGCGCCGGGCGCTTGCGTCGACCGGCGACGGCAGCCTCAAGGCACGCGAGGACGCGGTCGGGCTGTACGCCGAGTCCGTGATCACGGATCCGGAGGTCATCGAGGGCGCCAGGACCGGGAAGCTGCGCGGATGGTCTTTCGATATGCGCCATGTGGCCGATGATGTCGAGACCAGGGCAGACGGGCTGCCGATCAGGCACGTCAAAGATTTTGACATATCTGAGATCTCGTTGGTCATGAACAAGATTCCGGCGTACTCGTCCACCTCCATCGAGGTGAGGGCAGACACGGAGCAGGATGACGACGCGACGGTGGAGATCCGCGCCACGGACCTCGAGGCCGAGTTTGTTGACCAGACGCCGCCTCCGGCGGATCCCGAGGAACCGGAAGAGCTGGACAACGATCCCGAGGATCCCGCGGATCCGGAAGACCCGGACGACGATCCGGATGACGACGCTGCGGAGCGTCTCCGCACCTACGAGGCGCGCCTGCGCGCGCTCGAACTGTAAACGCAAAACCCTATTAACCACCGACGCCTCGCATGAGAGGCGCCGCTGACCTGCAAAATCTACAGGAGGTACACAAATGCTTAAGAAGCTCATGGAACAGAGAGCCGGTCTTAAGGCCGAGCTCGACGCTATCCTCGCCCTGGTCAAAACCGAAGAGAGGGCGATGACCGACGAGGAGAACACCAAGTTTGAAGACCTTGAGAAGCAGATCAAGGCTCTCGACAGCACGATCGCAGCCGAGAAGAGAGCCCGCGATCTGGAGCTGGCCAACGAGCCGGCACCGGCCGAGCAGAGGACTGCCGAGGAGCAGGAAGCTGCGGAGGTCCGCGCGTTTGACGCTTATCTGCGCGACCTGGTCGAGCAGAGAACCGATGATCCGACCGACGTCAACATGACCAAGGGCGCCAACGGCGCTGTGATCCCGGCATCCATCGCCAACAAGATCATCACCAAGGTCGCCGACATCTCCCCGCTGTATGGCATGGCGACCCGCTACAACGTGGGCGGCACGCTGACGATCCCCAAATACGTCGAGGGCACCGGCTCCACGATCACCGTGGACTACGCGAGTGAGTTCGAGGATCTGCTCAGCACTTCCGGCGCTTTCCAGTCCATCACGCTGCAGAGCTTCCTTGGCGGCGCGCTGACCAAGATCTCCCGCAGCCTGATCAACAACAGCTCCTTTGACCTTGTCAACTACGTGATCGACCGCATGGCCGAGGCTATCGCCAAATGGCTCGACAAAGAGATCATCAACGGCACGACCAACAAGATCCGCGGTATCGCTGATGCGACGCAGACCGTGACTGCCGGCGCCAAGACCTTCCTGACTGGTGACGACCTGATCAACCTGCAGGAGGCGATCCCGGACGCTTATCAGTCCCAGTGCATCTGGGTCATGAACAAGGCCACCCGGACCGCGATCAGGAAGCTGAAAGACAAAGACGACAATTACTTGCTCAACAGGGACATGACCGCACGCTGGGGCTACACGCTCCTCGGTGCGCCGGTCTACTGCTCTGACGCATCCCCGGTCATGGGTACTGCCGGCAACGCGGCGGTCGCTTATCTGGATCCGTCCGGACTGGCCGTTAAGCTGGCCGAGGACCTGGAGATCGAGGTGCTCCGCGAGCGTTTTGCTACGCAGCACGTGGTCGGTGTCGTCGGCTGGATCGACGTCGACGCCAAGATCGAAAACGAGCAGAAGGTCGCGCTGCTTAAGGCAGCCGCCGCTGACCCGCAGGCGTAATTTGAAAGGAGGACCGCATGAAAGTCAGAGCTACTAAAGGCTTCTGCGGCCCCCTGTGCATGGCTATCGGAGAGGTCCGCGAGATAACCAACGAGGCATACCTCAAGGACCTCCTGCGCGCGGGCTATGTCGTGCCGGTCGAGCCGACCGCTGAGCCCGCCGCGCCCGCCGCCGAGGCGGAAGCGCCCAAGGCGGAAGCGCCAAAGCGGGGGAGCCGTAAAAAGGCGGTGAGCGCCAAGTGATGGTCGGAGAGATCACCGTCGCCGATGTCGTGGATTACCTGCGGCTGAGTGACGGGGAGTACAGCGAGACCGAGCTGCAGGCGATGATCGCCGCCGCGAGGCGTTATATCTGCGATTACACCGGACACGATGAGGCATGGGTCGATGCCAGGGAGGACCTCTGGGCCGTCGTCATGGTGATCGTGCAGGATATGCACGACAACCGCGGCCTCTACGTGACCGGCACGCAGGAAAAAAATGTAAACCGAATGATCTGGAGCGCGCTCAACATGCACTCCGTCAACCTCCTGTAGAGGAGGTGGCGGGATGTATGTAAACGCAGGCGAGCTCCGGCACAGGATCCAGATCGTCAGGATCAAGCCTGCCGGGCGGGATGCCCGGGGATTTGCCACCGAGAAACAGGTGACCGTCGTCCGCAGCTGCTGGGCGCGCGTCTCCTGGACGAGCGGGCAGGAGCTGGTCAGGGCCAACAGCGAGTTTGCCGAGGCACGCCAGCGCTTCCTGGTGCGATACTCACCGGCGGAGATCAGCACTGACATGTACGTTCGCTACAACAACGATGACTACGGGATAGTCTATGTCAATCCCTACGGGGACACGCACGAGTACATGGAGATCTGGACCAAGACATCAAAGAGGGCTGAGTGATGGCGAGAGCGAGAGAGGTCGGGTTCACCGAGCTCGATCACATGTTTGACATCCTGATCGAGGGCAACGTGGAGGCGGCCAAAAAAGCCGTCGACGCCGCGGCGCCGATCCTCGAGGCATCCGTGCGCTCGCACGTGGCGGCAGCGGCAAGCCGCGGCTACGCCACCGGCGGGCTGGCCGGATCTTTCAAAGCTACACCGGCCAAACAGAATGAATTTGGCGTCTTCTCAGCGGTCCGCCCTGTGGGCGGCCGTGACGGACACGCCTATTCTGAGCGGGCACGCTGGCTGGAGTACGGCGTGCGCACCCCGCACGGGGTACACCAGGCGCCGAGCCCCTTCAGATCCGCGGCCGCTGCTGCCGTCCAGGCGGAGTGCGAGCGGATCATGGAGGAGGTCTTCGACGATTTTGTTAAGAGCGCAGGAGGTGAATGATGGCAAAGACGATCAACGAGATCCTCATCGAGGCGCTGTCCTTCACCGGGCTGCCGGTGCTCCCGGATTTCTATGCGGAGGCCGGGGAACGGTATTTCACGTTTAATCCGGTTCTCGACCGCCCCGTCGTCTCAGGCGATGACGGCCCGGTCGAGCTGGTCGGGGAGTACCAGCTGCACTATTTTTGCCCGCTCGACGAGGACTACCTCGACATGCAGCGCCGGGTGCGCCGGGCGCTGCTTGACGCCGGTGCGACCTATCCTGAGATCACGGACGCGTCCGTGCAGGATGGCCAGATCCGGCACGTTGTTTTCACGTTTGAGATCGAGAACGACTACGATCTCGCAGATGATGATGAGTAACCACTGACACACCGACGCCTCGCATGAGGGGCGCCGCTGACCTGCAAAAGCTACAGGAGGTAAACAATGGCTCATATTGGTCTTAAATACCCTGTTTTTCTTCCGAATGGCGCAGAAGCCGGTTTTGTGATCGGCAAGGCCATCAATTACACCGGCACGCCGTCCAACGCGGACGTCACGCTGTACGCGGATGACGGCATCGCTGAAACTGACAAGTCGATCACCAACGAGGGCCTGTCCCTTGAGGCGGACGACATCTCCCTCAAGGTCTACGCCGACCTGCTCGGCCACACTCATGTCGACGCCGTGGAAGGAGACTCCTCTGCAACCCCGCCCACCGCAGGGACGCCTGAGAGCGTTTCCGTATCTATCGATGACATCGCGCCCTTCGGCGGCCTCGGCTTCTACCGTCGCAGAAAGAAAAACGGCATCCTGTCCTTTGACGCGATCTGGCTGCACAAGGTGCAGTTTGCCGAGCCGACCACCAACGGCGCGACCAAGGCTGATACCGTGACTTTCCAGACCAGGACCATCGAGGGTACCGCGTACCCGGACGACAGCGGCGTGGTCAAAGAAGAGGCGATCTTTACGACTGAAGCCGCGGCGAAAGCCTGGCTTGACGACAAGGCCTCCATCAGCTGATGAGTGATCTGCGGCCGCAGCGCAGGGCGCTGCTGCTGGGAGGGGAGCAGCACGAGCTGCTCTTTTCCCTGGCCGCGGTCGATGAGGTACAGTCGTCCCTCAACCTGCCTATTTTTGATGCGATCCGCGCGATCTTTGCGGTCGCTGACGGCAAGGTGACGGAAAAAGGCCTTGAGATCCTCGCCGGCGTCCTGGCCGCGCTGCTCCGCACAAACGGGGAGCCCGGGGCCACGGCGCTGGGGGTGATCCGGCAGCTCAAACCGGAGACGCTCACCGGGACGGCCCTGCAGGTTGCGGCCCTCTTTACGGAGGACGCGCCTGAGGCGGACGACGAGGACGCGGCGAAAGAGAGCAGCTCCGCGGTCAACGTGGCGCGGCTCCTGTACACCTGCACGAGCGTCCTGCGCCTGAGTGAGGCGGATGTCTGGGAGATGACTCTCCGCAAGATCTACCTGCTCATCGACGAGCACCTCATTGCCAACGGCAAGAAAAAAGAGACGGACATCGACAGCGTCGCGATGTTCGCGGGTTGAATATTGACTGCACAGGGCGCCCTCCGGGGCGCCCTTTTTCTGCATACAGACATTAACGGAGGTTGATAGGCATGCCAAGTAAGATCGGTCTGGTCCTCGCGCTCGACGGCGAGAAGGAATTTAAAAGCGCGCTGACCAGTGCCAAGCAGGCCGCGTCCGCGCTGAAAAGTGAGGTGAAAGCGGTCGGCGAGGCCTTCGACGGCCAGGCCAACACACTGGAGGCCCTGACCGCCAAACATGAGGCCCTGTCCCGGCAGCAGGACAGCCTCAAAGCCCGGGTAGCCGCTGCCCGGACCGGCCTGGATCAGGCCAATGAGACATACCGCAAACAGGCAGACCGGCTCGAGGAGCTGCGCACCAAGCTGGAGGCGGCACGGAAAGCCCAGCAGAAAATGGAAGAGGCCGGGGACACCAGCTCCGATGCCTACAAAGAGCAGACCGAGGAGGTCGAGCGCCTGCAGGCGGCCGTGACCAAGCAGGCCTCCAACACCTCCGCCGCGGCCTCCCGTGTGGCCAAATGGGGCTCTGAGGTCGACTCGGCCAACCGGGAGCTGAGCGAGTGCAACAAAGAGCTCGCGAAAAACGAGCAGTACATGGATGAGGCCGCCTCGTCCGCAGATGGATGCGCCAGATCCATCGACGGGATGGGCGATGAGATCAAGGAGACCGGCGACCAGGCGGAGGACGCCGGCGGCAAGGTCGACAAGCTCGATTCCGGCTGGAAAACGGCGTTTAAGGTAGCCGCCGTCGGCCTGGCGACCAAGGCGCTGCAGGAGCTGGGCCGCAAGGCGATCGAGGCAGCCAAGTATGTGGTCAAGGTCGGCTCGGATTTTGAAGCGTCCATGTCCAAGGTGCGGGCGCTCTCCGGAGCATCCGCGTCCGAGATGGACCAGATCTCGGTCAAAGCGCAGGAACTGGGCGCGTCTACCCAGTTCTCGGCGACCGAGGTCGGCGACGCTTTCGGTTACATGGCTCTTGCCGGCTGGGATGTCAGCTCGATGCTGGACGGCGTCGACGGGGTCGTCAACCTGGCGGCAGCGGGGCAGATGGACCTCGCGCGGGCCAGCGACATCGTCACCGATAACCTGACCGCGTTCGGCCTGAGCGCATCGGACAGCGGCCGGATGGTCGATGTCATGGCCTACGCCATGGCGCACTCCAACACCGATGTGGACCAGCTGGGCGAGGCCTACAAAAATGTAGCCGCGACCTGCGCGTCCATGGGCATCAGCATGGAGGACGCCACGGCGGTCCTGATGGTCATGGCCAACGCCGGTATTAAAGGCGGGGAAGCCGGTACCGCGCTCAACGCGATCATGACGAGGCTCGCTACCGACACCAAGGGCTGCGCGTCAGCCCTGGAGGAGTACGGCGTCAGCATCTACGACTCCGAGGGCAACATGGCGAGTTTGTCGGATATCCTCGGCGGGATGTCCGGGGTCTGGTCGACCCTGACGCAGGAGCAGCAGGCCAGCATGGCCAAAGCGATCGCCGGGCAGAGCCACTACGCGGATCTGCAGGTGATCATGGCCGGGCTCGCCGGTGAGGCAGAGGACGGCGAATCCGCTTTTTCCAATTACGCCAAGCAGCTGGAGACGGCCTCCGGATCCGCTGAGGACATGCGGATCACGATGACCGACAACCTGCAGGGCGACGTGAAGGGCCTCAACTCCGCGCTGGAGGGCCTGGGCATCAGGCTCTATTCCTATGTCCAGGGCCCGCTGCGCAGTCTTGTGCAGACCGCCACGGGCGTGATCCGCGGGATCACAGATGCCCTGACGCCGCAGAAAACGGAGCTGCAGGAGTTCGTGCAGAGCATCCAGAACTCCGACGAGGAGGTGCAGAGGCTCCTCGACAGCGCGCAGGCGCGTGTCACGGACGCTGAGGCGCAGGCTGCCGAGCTCGACACCTACCAGCAGGTGATCCTGGACGCCCAGGACAAGCTGGCAGCAGGCGGCGAGCTGTCGCAGTTTGAACTCTACCAGGTACAGAACGCGGTCAGCGCACTGTCCGACACGATGCCGGAGCTGTCCGCGGCTTTTGACAGCAACACCGGCGCGATCGATATGAACCGGGAGAGCATCGTCGCTCTCTTCGATGCGCAGAAAACGGCCCTCATGGATGCAGCTCTGCTGGCGGCATCCGAGGAGGCGTACACCGCGTACATCCAGGCACAGCTCAACGCCCAGAAGGCCGAGGACGCCGTCAAGGCGGCGCAGGATGCCTACGATGAGGCGCACCGGATCTACCAGGAGATGGCCAACGACGAGAGCGGCCCGAATGGTACGAGCGCCTATACGAGCGCCCAGGTGGAAGCACAGGGCGAGAAGATGCGCCAGCTCGAGCAGGATCTCGAGAACGCGAAATCCACGCAGGAACAGGTAAACAAAACCTTTGAGGAGGCGTCGCAGGTCTATCAGGAGACTGCGACCGCTGCCGACGAGGTACGACAGAAAGAGCAGGCCGTGGCTGAGACCTCCGGGCAGGTCAAACAGCAGCAGGAGGCACAGACTGAGACCGCCAAAGCGCTGGCCAAAACCTACAGCGATCTCCAGCAGTCCGACGAGGATCTGGCGGAGGCGGCCAAGGCAAGCGCCGAGGCGCAGAAGGAAGCGATCGAGGCCGTCAAGGAGACCTACGAGGGCTTCTACGACCGGATCAAGCAGGACATGGAGAGCCAGATCGACATCCTCAAGCCGTTTGAGCCGCCCGAGGAGACCACGTCGGTCGATGAGATGATCTCCAATGTCGAGGGCCAGATGGAGATGCTCGCCGGATGGCGCGACAACATGGCCACCCTGTGGGCGGAGGTCGAAAAAGGCACGATCTCGCCTGAGTTTTATCAGCATATCCTGGAACAGGGCCCCGCCTACGCCTCGGCAGTCGAGGCGATGGTCGCCGACGTCGAGAGCACTGCAGAGGGCGAGGTGCCCAAGCTGGCCCAGCTGTCCGAGCAGTGGGGCGAGGCGATGGACCTGTCGGAGCAGACGGCCCGCGCCCAGGCGCTCAACGAGACGAGCCTGGCGCTCGCGGCCAACGCCCTGGGCAGCTCCGCCGAGGAGTACGAGGAAGCGATCCAGACGATCACGGACGCCGCATCGCTCGAGGGCTGGTCGCCTGACGTAAGCAAACAGATCAACAGCCTGGTCGCCATGGCGCAGCGGATGGGCGTCGCACTACCCAAGGGCTTTGCCGAGGGCATCGCGAACGGATCCTCAACGCCGGCGGTGGCGATGGCACAGATTGCCGGGGCGATTGACGGCCAGGTCTCCGAGGTCGTCAAGCTCGCCGAGGCTGCAGGCCTTGACGTGCCGGAAGAACTCAAAGCCGGCATCGAGGCGGGCAACCCTGCCGCGATCAGCGCGTACCAGCAGCTGATCAGCGACCTGGCGCAGATGGAATCCGACGCCCAGGAGACCGGCCAGACGGCAGGCGAGGGCGCCGCGTCCGGTATGGTCGAGTCGTTAGAGAGCGGCCAGGCAGACGCCGGGGCCGCGGCTGAGGGCATCGGCACAGCGGTCAACGAGGGGTTAGCCGCTGCCGGTGACGGCATCGGCGAGACCGGCACCACGGCAGGCCAGTCCTACGTGTCCGGGCTGTCCGCGGCGACCGGCGACGCGTCCGCAGCCGGTGAATCCTTAAGCCAGGCGGCGACGCAGGGCGTCAGCACCGCGGAGGCTAACCTGCAGGCGCACGGCACGGCGGCCGGGCAGAGCTTTGCGAGCGGCGTCGCATCCGGCGCAGGCTCCGCGATGGCCGCGGGATACGGACTCGGCAGCGCCGCGGTATCGGGTGCCTCGGCCTACACTGGCTCGGCCTGGAGCATCGGTTACAACATCGCGGCCGGTGTCGCGTCCGGCATCAGCTCCGGCGCGTCCGCCGCGATCTCTGCTGCGGCGAGCATGGCGTCGAGCGCACTGGCAGCGGCCAAGGCGAAGCTGGAGATCCAGTCGCCGTCCAAAGCGTTTAGAAAGCAGGTCGGCCACCAGATCGCCCGAGGCATGGCGTTTGGTATCAAAGATAAGGCATCTTTGGCCAGCAAAGAGGCGGACAAGATGTCCGCCGCGGTGCTGTCCAAGGCCACCAAGTGGATGGCCAAGTACAAAAAAGCGCACAAGGTCAGCGCGCAGGACAGCCTCTACTACTGGCAGCAGGTGCAGAAGCATGTCAAGAAGGGCACTGACGCTTACAAGGCAGCGTCGAAAAACATAGAAAAAGCCCTCCTGCAGACGCAGGGGCTCTCCGCGTCGACCGCGAAAAAGATCGTCAACAATTTCGGCGTCAGCTGGTTTGAGACCAAGGGCTCCGGAAAGAACGCGAAGCGGGTCAAAAAGTCCGCCGCGGACTACTACAGCGACGTCTACAGCGCGGCCGACAAATTCTACTCCAACTGGTCAAAGCTCAACGACTGGAGCACGAAAAAAGAGATCGCCTACTGGACGGGCGTCCGGAAGCGGCTCAAGAAAGGCACGCAGGCGTGGATCGACGCCACGCTGCAGATCAAAGACCTCAAGGCTCAGCAGGCCGAAGAGGTAAAGAGCCAGCGGGCCGCGGCGGCGTCGTCTCAGGACAGCGCGCTGGCCGCGTATAAGGTCTACAACGCTAACAAGGTCAGCATGAAGGCCGAGTGGCAGTATTGGGATCAGGCCCGGAAAGCCTTTAAACAGGGCACGCAGGAGCGCATCGACGCCGATCAGAAATACTACGAGGCCAAGCAGGCGTGGTATGACGCGCTGGAGGACCTCGACAAAAACTACGCTGAGGACACCAAGCAGATCAACGACCAGCTGAAGGCCGACGTTAAGGATCTGCAGCAGGCGTACAAGGACGCCGTCGCGGACCGTAAAAAGGACATCATGTCCCAGATGGACCTTTTCGAGGCGTTCGACGCCGAGGGGTACACCGGCGAGCAGCTGCTGGCCAACCTGAAGACGCAGGTCGCGGGGCTCGCCCTGTGGGAGCGTGAGCTCGGCGAGCTGGAGAAACGCAAGGGCGTCCCGAAAGATCTGATCGAGAGCCTGCAGGAGATGGGCGTCGACGCGGCGGCCAACATCTACAGCCTCAACCATATGACGGACGAGCAGCTGTCCGAGTACGTGGACCTCTGGAAGCAGAAGTCAGCGCTCGCCACGGCGCAGGCGGTCAAGGAGTCCGAGACGCTCAGAAAAGAGACCGACGAGCAGATCAAACAGCTGCGCGCCACGGCCAAAGCGGAGCTCGACGAGCTGACCAAAGAGTGGAAAGCACAGCGGGCTGAGCTCAACGAGGAGATCAGCAAAGGCCTCGCGACGCTGGCCACGAAGGCGGCCAAGATCGGCGAGGAGGCTGCGGTCGCTCTGGCGCGGTCGCTCACGTCCGAGGTCGTCGGGTTCGAGTCCTACAAAAGCACGCAGAAAGTGGTCAACATGGTCTCCGACGGGCTCAAGGACCTGCCGAAGGCCGGCAAGACCATCGGCCAGAGCACGCTCGACGGGATCCTGTCGAGCCTGACGGATCCGGCAAAGATCCAGGAGGCCGCGGAGACCGTCGTCAACAGCATCAAAAAAGCCATGCAGGAGGCCGCGCTGATCCACAGCCCGTCAAGGCTTTTCCGGGATGAGGTCGGCAGCCAGATCGACGCCGGCCTGGCGATGGGCATCGAGGCAGGCCAGGCGGCAGAGGCTGCGCGCCAGAACGTGCACGCGATGCTTGAGGCCGCGCGCGAAGCGCTCGCCCAGGAGGGCGGGACGCTCAGCTACTCGGCGGACCTGTCCGGCGTGGAGGAGCTCGGCCGTATGGTCGGCGACGCCGGCAGCGGGATGTCGCTCAACATCGACACCTCGGGCATCACCGGCGGCATGTCGGCGATCCTCGCGAGGATGGACAGGCTCGAGGACGCGATCGCCGGCATGGGCGTCTATGTCGACGGAGAGGCACTGGTCGGCCAGATCCAGCCGGCGATGAGCGTGGCCAATGCCGCGGCGTCGGTGAGATCCAGCAGAGGGAGGCTCTAACACATGATGATCAACGATTACGACGTGGCCGAGTTTGGCGGCAGACAGTGGAACGTGACGCCGGGCTTTACCACAGCGAAAAATAGCTCGGAGTGGGTGGCGGGGGCGCCCACTCCCTATCTGACCGACAGCTGGCTGCAGATGGCGACCCTCAAGGTCGCGATCCTGGTCAAGGGGCGCGGGAGGGACGAGATCCTCCTGCGCTGCAGTGACCTGATCGCGCAGCTGACGGCGCCCGTGTCCATCCTGCTGGACGGTTTCACGAGGCAGTTCATGGGCAGCGTGAGCAAGTGGAGCCTGACAGAGAGCTCCCGCAGGCGGTTCCACCTGCTGACCATCGAGGCGTCCGGCTACTGGGAGGACGTCGAGGAGTATAAGAAAACGCTGCAGCTGACGAGCGGCACGGCGGCCCGGATCAACAATCCGGGCAACGCCCGCACGCCGGTCCGGATCGAGCTGACGGCGGCCGCTGCCGCGCAGCTGCTCTCCGTCACGGGAGCCGGCGCCCCGGTCACCGTATCGGATGTGGATGCGGGGGACGTGATCGTCCTCGACGGGGTGACGGGGCTCTTTACCGTCAATGCCAGTGTTGATGCCCGGATCACCGCGTGGGAGCTGCCGACGCTGGCGCCGGGTGACTGTGAGATCAAGGTCTCCGGAGCTGACGCTGCGGCCGTGATCACGTACCGTCCGCGGTATATGTAGGAGGTGACCGGATTGCTCAAAATTTATGATCAGTACAAAAATTTTGTTGGCCACCTGGAAAAATACAAAGATCTTAAGACCGTCGAGGAGATCGGCGTCCCGGATTCGCAGATGTCTTTCACGCTGATGGATCCGTCTTTCCAGATCCGGCCGGAGTGGTACGTGGTGACTGAGGACGCGGAGTACGTGGTCAAAGAAACGCCCTATACCACGGGCACCTATCCGACGATCACCTGCGTCCTCAATCTGGAGGACTGGGCGACGCCCTATGAGGTCATCCAGGTCACGCAGACGACGATCGCAGCAGCGGTCGCGCAGATCCTGCCCGCGGGGTGGTCCATCGGCTCCAGCACGGTCACCAAAGAGCGCAATGCCGGGATGATGCACGTCACGGCGCTGGAGGCGCTGCAGAAGCTCTGCACGGCGTTTATGTGCGAGATGACGATCGACACGGTCGGAAAGACCGTCAGCTTTGCCCCGACGATCGGGCAGGACCGCGGGGCCTACTTTATGTCCGGGCTCAACCTGAAAAAGCTGACCGCGAAAAGATCCAGCTATGACTATTACACCCGGATCATCCCGATCGGCAAGAACGGGCTCAACATCACCAGCGTCAACAACGGCCTCAATTATTTGGAAAACTACCAGTATTCCGACAAGATCCTCGCATACATCTGGAAAAATGAGGATTACGACAACGCGCAGGCCCTCAAGGACGACGCGGAGCTCTACCTCGACGACCTCTCCAAGCCTGAGGTGAGCTACAGCGCGGAGATCCGCGACCTGGCGGCACAGTCCGACACGTACAGCGCACTCGATTTTGCCCTCGGGGACACGATCACCCTGGTCGATCTCGAGAGCGGGACGCGGGAGAAGCAGCGGATCAAAAAGATCACGCGGTACCCCGGCAGCCCGGAGAAAAACACCTGCGAGATCGGCAACACGATGCTGACTTTTGAGGAGATGCAGGATAAGGTCCGGCAGTCGTCGGAGATCGTCAACTACATGATCTCCGGCACCGGGCAGTACTCCGGCACGATCACGGTCTCCGGGATCCTGGGATTTGAGGCAGGCGTCGCGGCGACCTCGGTCGTCACGCAGATGCAGACGGATATCACGACGGCAGCGCAGGCCGCAGCACTCGCTCAGACCACGGCAGACGGTAAAAACCAGGTGCTGTATGCCACGGTGCCGCCCGTCGGATCCGGGCTGACGGAAAACGACATCTGGTTCGACACCGACGACGGCAACAAAATGTACCGCTGGACAGGATCCGCCTGGGAGGCTAAGCAGTTCGACACGGCCGCCCTGGCCGCCGAGTGCATCGACACGGCTCACCTCGCGGCCAGCGCGGTGACGGCGGCCAAAATTGCGACCGGCACGATCACCGCGGACAAAATTAATGTTTCTGATCTGTTCGCGCAGAACATCACGGCGACCGGCACGATCAGCGGCGCCACGCTGACGGGTACGACGATCAGCGCAGATAACGGCGACATTGGCGGGTTCACTATTAAGCGCAACGACACCGGATGTGCCAGCAAAACGACCGCTGATGGCGGGCACGCCTATGGAACAGCATTTTATAAACAAATGTCCGACAGTACATATGAGTACGAAGTCGGCATGAAGGGCGACAACAGCACAACGGCCGCAGCGCTATATGTAAAAAGTATATTAAAAGGCGATACCTGGAACAGCGCGCAATTTTTATATTATGTCCGTAACGACGGGTACCTCTTTGCGACAAATGCAAGGATCGCGGAAAACTTAAAATGTTACTACGATTCCAGCACAGGAACTTACGTCAATGTGAACGCTGCCGGCTTTGTCGAGTGCAGAGATTCCGGGGCGTCATCGTATGCGGAAATGAACGCAAGCAGCGTATCCGTAGTTAATAAAAACGATACGTCATATGGTGCTTTCCTGGAAAACGGGCAGCTCGGGATCACGGCATCAGCCGGTAGCGCCACATATAGCGCTGTACAGCTAAATCTAAACAACAGCACAAGCGGCCGCACGGTCAGGATGACCTCGTCGGCAGCGGGCAACTGCGGGATCTATGACCCGGACAACTCTGACTGGATCATCTGCAGCGATTCAACTTTCGAAACATACACCCCGCACCCGTTCCGCTGTTACAACAGCTTTGACACGACGCTGCGGTACCCCGTCCTCTCGTCCAATCAGACCAACCAGGGGATCTCATGGCTCGGAGGGACGGCGGCCTCGACGCTCTCGATCAGGGGCTACTGGAACAGCTCCACGGCCGCGACCAAGACGGTGGCGGTCAGCTCCTCGGACGTGCGGCTCAAAGACCATATCACGGACAGCGCGGTCGACGCGCTGCAGGTCCTCGACAGGATCCGGCTCAGGTCGTTCTCCTGGCGGGAGGATGGCAGCTATCAGCCGATCGGCGTGATCGCGGACGAGCTGGAAGAGATCGATCCGCGTTTTGTCGTCGGCGGCGGCGAGGATGAGGACGGCAACCCGATCTACAAGAGCATTAATAACCTCTATCTCCTGAGCCACTGCGTCCGCGCGATCCAGCAGCTCAAAGCGGAGATAGAAGCACTTAAGAGAGGAGCGTGATGCAGATGGATAAGCCGACTAAACCGATCATGGTGGCCCGCGAGGAGTTTGCCCAGCGCCTGGCCGACCTGTGCAACGACTGCGGTTTGCCGCCGGTCATCCTGCAGCCCCTGCTGGAGAGAGCAGCGGCGGAGATGAGCAGGCTGGCGCAGGAGCAGTACGCGCAGGAGATGGCGGCCTACAGAAAGGCCCTGCAGGATTACGCAGAGTCGCAGAAACAGCAGACAACAGAGGAGGGCTAACACATGGAGACAGTTTTTGCGGCGCTGATCAGCGCCGGGGCCGCGATCGTAGTATGCATACTTAACAGCCGGGCACAGGCCCGGGAAATCACGCACCAGCTGGAGCTCCAGCAGGCGGTGACCAACACCAAGATCGACGAGCTCACCAGAGAGGTGCGGGAGCACAACGGGTTTGCCCGCAGGCTCCCCGTCCTCGAGGAGCAGATGAAAGTGGCCAACCACAGGATCGACGATCTGGAAAAAGGAGACGACAGACGATGACTAAAAACTGGTGGAAAGCTGCCCTGATCAGGGCGGCGAGAACATTTGCCCAGGGCCTTGTGACCCTGATCGGATCGGAAGCTATCAATATTGTTGATCTCAATTGGCCGAAAATGCTCGGCATGGCCGCGACCATGGCGCTCGTCAGCCTGCTGACCAGCATCGGCGGCCTCCCGGAGGTGGTGGACGAGTGATCACCATCGTCAAGAGGCTGCTGACCAATAGCAACTGTTTTAACTCCGGGCGGCGGATCACGCCGTCCGGGATGCAGCTGCACACGATCGGCACGGCCCAGAACAGCGCCGCGTCCCTGGCGTCCTATTGGGATCAGCCGGGGATCGACGCCTGTGTCCACTACTGTGTGGACGCGGAGCACGAGGGCCGCGTGCTGCAGTTTCTGCCGGAGAATTACCGCAGCTGGGCGGATCAGGGTGTGGGTAATGCCTCGGCCATCACCGTCGAGCTGATGGAGTCCGACTATATGCGGTACACCGGCGGCGCGAGTTATACCGTAACTAATGAGACTAAATTCAAGGCGGACGTCACCCGCGCCTACAAGACCGCGGTGGAGCTGTTCGCGCAGAAATGCCTCGAGCACGGTTGGGATCCGCAGGCCAGGCGGCCCGACGGGCTGCACTATGTGTTTTCCCATGACGAGGGCCGCCGGGCCGGCCTGTCGTCCGCGCACGTGGATCCGACCCACATCTGGAACCGCTACGGCTGGACCATGGACGGCTTCCGGGCAGATGTCAAGGCTATGATGCAGGAGATCAAAACGGGCAAGCAGACGATCGCGGATCAGAAGACGACCCCGGCCACACCAGCCTCCGGGATCCCGGCGAGCAAGGAAGAGTTTATTTCCGTGGTCGCCGCGATCTGCGCGGACCTGTGGCCGGATCTGCAGATCCTCCCGTCAGTCGTGATCGCCCAGTGCTGCCTGGAGACGGGCTACGGTCTCGGATCCGACGCGCAGGAGCTGGTCAAGCGAAATAATCTCCTCGGGATGAAGGCGGAGCTGATCAACTCCACGTGGAGCACCTTCTCAGTCTGGTCCGGGGAGTCATTTGTTAAGCGGACACCGGAGGTCTACGGCGGGAAGACGATCTACATCAACGACTCTTTCCGGGTCTATAAAGACTATCGTAACTGTATCGAGGATTATGAGCAGTTCCTGCGGAACGTGCGAAACAATGCCGGGTACAAGTACAGATCGGTCGTCGGGATGACGGATCCGGAGAAAGTGATCACGGCGATCAGCAAGGGCGGGTACGCAACGGATCCCGGGTACATCACCAAGGTCATGGCGATCATCAGGAAGGAAAACCTCACACGGTTTGATCCGACAGAGGGAGGCAAAGCAGCTGTGGCGACAGAAAAGAAGTATTACCGCGTCGGCACCGGCTGGAAGGACGGGAAGTGCACCGGCCAGATCGGAGCCTACGAGAAGCTCGTCAACGCAAAAAACGCCTGCGCGATCGCAGGCTACGGCAAGTATAAGGTCTACAACCCGGACGGCACCGTGGCCTGGCCGGCAGCGGGCACAACGACCGCGCAGAAGGCGGTCCGGTGGGCTCTGGCCATCGCGGCCGACAACAGCCACGGGTACAACAACACAAAGGGCAAAAGGCTCGGCAACCCGGACTACGCCTGCAGCAGCTTTGTCGCCGGCGCCTGGAGGGCCGCCGGCGTTGATGTGGCTGCTGACGCCTACACCGCAAAGATGAAGACCGACTTCACTAAGCACGGCTTTAAGGACATCTCGGATAAGGTCGACCTGCGGACCGGCGCCGGCATGAAATGTGGCGATGTGGTCCTGCGCCCCGGCGTCCATGTGGAGATGGTCACCGGCGCAAAGCACAAGCTGGTGGGAGCCCGAGGGAACGCGACCGGCGGCGCCGAGAACGGCAAAGCCGGCGATCAGACCGGCGGGGAGATCGCCGTGATCCCGTGGTGGGACGACGGCTGGACGATCTGCCTGCGGTACGCGGAGCCTAAGAAGACGGCAGCGGCATCGGCCGCCAAGACGACCTATGTCGTGCAGGCCGGCGCCTACAAGGCAAACACAAACTCAGAAAAAATGTTAGTGCGCGTTAAAAGCATCGTGCCCGACGCTTACATTGTTCGGGACGGCGATCTGTACCGGATCCAGGCAGGCGCCTACACGGTCAAGGCAAACGCGACCAAACGGGCCGAGGAGCTGAAGGCTGCCGGCATCAGCGCGATTGTGAAGACCAAGTAGGCGAAAAATCGCTGCAGCCCGCATGGTTACAAGGATTGCGCATGATTTTTCGGTAACCAATTCCCACAAAATGGTAACATAATACAAGGGAGACAGGCCAGCCCTGTCTCCCTCTTTTTTTATGCCCTGCTCACCAGCTCCTCGATGACTGCGCTCTTGCTGACACCCTGTGCCGCTGCCAACCGGGCGATCTTTTCGATCGTCCCCGCGGAGAGGGAGAACATCGCCTGTTTTTTCTCACCTGCCTCGTCGACCTCGCCGAATATCTCCTCGTACTCGTCGGCGTCCAGGTATTTCTCAGCCCACTCCTGAGCCTCCTCGAGGGACAACGGCATGATCCGCTCGCCGCCTGTCCACTCGCTCTGCCCGATCGCCCTGGCGTATTTGGAAGCCGGGCCGCCCTCGCCGTAGAGGAAGTACTCGCCGGTGCTCTTTCTGTAGAGCGTTTCCTCCCAGTACTGGAAGTCCCTGACGCTGCCGCTGTAGCTGGCCGTGGCCAGCTCTTTCGCCGTGTCGGTGTCGTAACGCTTACCGTTGATGATCTTTTTCATTGACTGGATCCTCCTTTTCGTGCTATGGTTATAAGGTCAGGAGCGCAGCTCCTGTGGATTGAAAATCAAAGAAATACATTAATCAGATGCGGGGCCCTTCGGGGCCCCTATTCTGTTTTATCCGAGGAGCTTCTCGATCTCGGCGAGCCGGGCGAGGAGCTTTTCCTTCTCCTCGATCAGGGCAGCCCGGTCGATGCCGGCATCCTCGACCTCTGCGACTGTGATGTCGTACTCGGTCTCGAGTGCCAGGGCCGCGCGGCTGATGTTGCGGACCTTGATCACGGTGCCCTCCTTGACTACCGTGCACCAGTGGGCGCGGCTGCCGCCGCTGTAGATCTCGCCGGACTCGAGGACCGCGTCGTCTCCGATCTTGGCTCCGCTGTCGCGCCCTGTGGCTCTGGCGATCGTCTTGCCAAAGAGGACGACGCTGTCCTGATCGGCGACGGCCCGCTTGTTGAAGGTGACGCGGACGGTGACCTTCTCGGTCTCATCCGGCAGATCGGTCTCGCCGAAGACTTCCATCATGATCGCTCTGACGGTCTCGATCTCGCTCTCCGGGACGGTCCAGCATTTCTCGGCCGCGTTCCACCGGCGGCCGCCGATGTTCTTAATCTTGGTGACGAAAGTGGTGTTGTACGGGGTAAAGATCTTCGCGGTTCCGTTCTCGACTTTGATCTGCAGCATATCTATATCTCCTCTCGTGTGGTGTGTGGTGCTTTGTGTTCCTCTTGATGATGTAAGTATAGCGCACATTTATATAAATGTCAACACTTAATTACAACATTTCTATAAATATTTTTCGCCCATAATTCTGCGTCGTGAGCGTCTCAGAATGTTGGGCGAAAATGGGTCAAAGCTCGAGACGGAGTATCTCCCCGTCCCACGTGCAGGATCTAACGATGTCCCGGAGGATCCTGTTGCGCTCCTCCGGAGTAAAACTATCGAGCCCTCTGACCAGCTCCGCGATCTCCCCGGCCTTTTCCTCCAGGGTCTTCTCCTCGGCCTTGCGCTCGCGCATCCGGGCGTCCGCGTCGACCTGCTGGCGCTCCAGCTCCCGCAGCCGCCCGTCCAGCTCCTCGATCCTGACGATCACATGACGGGCCGCCGGGCTGCCGGCCAGATCCTCCAGCTGATCCGTGAGGCGGCATATCTTATCCTTGACCGCTGACGCCTCCCGCCGGAGCTTGTCGAAGTCCGGCCCGGGCTCCCTGACGACGGGCTCCGCGGCATAGGCGCGTATCATAGCCGGGTCCGCCTCGATCTCCC
>JAFXYJ010000063.1 GCA_017541825.1 Oscillospiraceae bacterium
ATGACCTCCCGCACAGCAAAGGACGGCGGCCGCTGCCATGGCCGCGGCCGCCGTCCTCTCGTTATTATTCAATCGTCCCTTCGAGGATCTTCAGATCGTAGGGCTCAAAGCGCACACGGCGGTAGGCCTCCACGTCCAGCTTCACGCCGGTCCAGTCGGAATGGGGGGTGCCGTCCTGCTTGATGAGCACGTCGTAGAGGATGTCGTAGGTCTCGCCGTCGATCTCCTCGGTGATGGTGCTGTAGGGCAGCGTACGGTGGTAGGCGATGTGCTGGCCGTTGTTGTCAAAGTGATAGCCGCAGCGGATGCGGCAGCCGTCCAGCCCGAGATACCGGAAGTTGGCCATCAGGTCCTCGAGGATCTCGTCGCCCTCGCGCCGGTAAAGGTTGTCCAGCGTGGTGACGGTGTAGTCCGCGCGGAACTGGATGGGCAGGCCGTATTTGCCGAAGCGGTCGGCAAAGGCTTTCATGTCGTCGTGGGGATAGCCGTCGAAGAGCACGCAGTTGATGCGCACGGGGACATACAGACGTCCCAGCAGCGAGTCGTTGCTCTCCTCCACATAGTGGATCATATGCCGGGAGACGTTGATGCAGGTGATCTTGTCCCTGTTCACGCGGGTGAAGTCGATGATCCGCTCCTCGGGAAAGAGCTCGGAGACCGGCAGGGTCGTGTTGATGAACACCCGGTGGCCGGCGGGGATGCAGTCCATCATGACCTGCAGTCCGTCCGGATCGGAGAAGGGCTCGCCGCCGGTGAAAACGAAATCGCACCGGGGAGTGATCTCGTGGAGCATGCGGATGCTCTCGCAGACCTTCTCCACGCTGAAGCCCTCGGGATTCTTGTACTCCTGCTTGTTGATGCAGAACGGGCAGTTGTTTTTGCAGTCGTAGGGCACGAATACCGTGACCGTGGCGCCGCCCTCGCGGGTCATATATCTGTTTGCCATTATATCTGTTACACCTCTTTTGCGTACTGCACGGGATTATAGCATATATATTTCAAGAATGCCAGCACTTTCTTCAATACTTCTCAACATTGTTCTCACGTTGGAAAAAGACGGCAGATGTAAAAAACGATAGCCGTGCTATTGTCTTTTTTTGTGCTGTCGTTACGAGGATATTTGTTCGGCAGATGGTATTATAAGAGGGTAAGTAATTTTATGTGAAACAGCCGGATCCGGCTCCGGCCTGACCGTTTTGATGAGGAGGATTAAAATGGTTAAAGTCACACCGAAAGAAAACTGGATGAAGTACGTCGGCGGCGGCACGCCTGAGTACATCCCCTATTACGCGATGATGGGCGACGAGTACCTGGGCGAATCGGCCGTAAAGGGCATCATGGCCAATATCTTCCCCAACAACATGTTCGAGGACGGCGGCTATGACATGTGGGGCGTGCGCCATGTGGCGGCCTACGGCACCAACAACGCCACCATGCCCGACGTCAGAAACATCCTGCTCCACGAGATCGACGACTGGAAAGACGTCGTAAAGTTCCCCGAGAAGCCCGCGACCACCCCCGATTACAAGAAGATGTACGATGACAGCGTCAAGATGATGCGCATCGACCGCACCCAGTCAGCCGTTCACGCCGGCCCGAACTTCATGCCCTTCCAGGAGCTGATGGGCCTGATGGGCTTTGAGGGCGGCCTGATCGCCCTGGTGGAGGATCCCGACACGGTCAGCGAGATGCTCAACGCCATGCTGGATCTGCTGGAACCCTACTACAACGAGTACATCGACGTCTTCAAGCCCGACCTCTGGTCCATGGGCGACGACATCTGCTCCAAGCAGGCGCCGTTCGTGTCGGTCGAGACCTACAGGAAGGTGTTCAAGCCCCTGTACGAGCGCATGGCCAAGCCCGCCAACGACCGGGGCATCCCCATCATCTTCCACAACTGCGGCCACATCCTGCCGATCCTGGGCGACATGGTAGACTTCGGCGTGGCGGCCACCGACCCCTTCGAGCCGAGCAACGACATCCTCGGCACGAAGGAAAAGTACAAGGGCAAGCTCTCGTTGACCTGCGCGCCCTGGTGGCACGAGTGGATGCCGGCCAATTATCCCGAATACGACGAGGAAGAGCTGCGCCAGCACGTGCGCGACTACATCGACAAGTACGCCCCCGGCGGCGCCTTCGCTTTCTACGCCTGGCCGCTGAGCTACTTCGGCGATCCCGTCATCGAGGAGGTCAAGCTCATCATCCGCGACGAGGCCCACTGGTACGGCCGCGAGTACATGGGCTACAAGGCCGACGGCGAGCGTCTTCCCTTCAAGCTGCCCGAAAGAAAAGCTTGATTCTGCAATAAAAACAAGGTAAAGGAGGGTCCATATGGTACAGATCACACCGAAAGAAAACTGGCTGAGGCTCGTCAACGGCGGCACGCCCGAGTACATCCCCTATTACGCGATGATGGGCGACGAGTACCGGGGCGAAGCGCACACCAAAGGCATTTTTGCCAACATCTTCCCCAGCACGCAGTTCATGGACGGCGGCTATGACATGTGGGGCGTGCGGCAGGTAGCGGCTCCCGGCACCAACAATGCCACGATGCCCGATGTCCGGAACATCCTTCTCCCGGAGATCGACGACTGGAAGAAGATCGTCAAGTTCCCCAAAAAGCCCGAAGGACGGCCGGATTACGAGAAGATGTACGAGGACAGCATCAAGATGTTCAACATCGACCGCAGCCGCAGCGCCGTGAGCGCGGGCCCGGGCTTCTCTCCCTTCCAGCAGCTCGTCGGCATGATGGGCTTCGAGGGCGGCCTGATCGCCCTGGCAGAGGATCCCGACGCGGTGAGCGAGATGCTCAACGCCATGATCGATTTCCTGGAGCCCTACTACACCGAGTACATTGACGTCTTCAAGCCCGACCTGTGGTCCCTGGCGGACGACTCCTGCTCCAAGCAGGCGCCGTTCATGTCCGTGGAAACCTACCGGGAGGTCTTCAAGCCCATGTACGAGCGGCTGTGCAAGCCCGCCAACGACCGGGGCATCCCCATCATGTTCCACAACTGCGGCCACGTCCTGCCGATCCTGGGCGACATGGTCGACTTCGGTGTGACGATCACCGACCCCTTCGAGCCGAGCAACGACATCCTGGCTACCAAGGAGAAATACAAGGGCAAGCTCTCCGTGGTCTGCGCCCCCTGGTGGCACGAGTGGATGCCGGCCAACTATCCCCAGTACGACGAGGAGGAGCTGCGCCAGCACGTCCGCGACTACATCGACGCCTACGCCCCCGGCGGCGCCTTCGCGTTCTACGCCTGGCCGCTGAGCTATTTCGGCGACCCGGTCATTGAGGAGGTCAAGCTCATCATCCGCGACGAGGCCTACTGGTACGGCCGCGAGTACACGGGCTACACCGCCGACGGTCCGCGCCAGCCGCTCGTTCTGCCGGAGCGGAAGGCCTGATCGCTCTGCGCATTCTACGTGCATCCCCCCGCAAGGGGAAAGAATAATAAAAGGAGGATAATACCGTGAACGAAAGCAAACTGACAAATGCCCAAATCACAAAGTACAGTATGATGGGTCTGACCCAGTTCATGGCGATGATGCCCGCATTCATGTACTACCGCACCTTCCTGCAGGTCAACCTGAAGGTCCCCGCGGAGATGCTGGCTGTCCTGGTGCTGATCGGCACCGGCGTCGACTTCGTGCTGTCCCTGGTCGCCGGTCCTGTCGTGGAGAAGAGCACGGGCGGCAAGTGGGGCAAATTCCGTATCTTCTTTGCCACCTTCCCCTGGATCATGTTCGCCGGCGCCATCGTAGTCTTTATCGCGCCTGCCTCCATCGCCAGCCCCCTGGTCAAGGGCCTTATCACGATCGTCGGCTACATCATGATCGTCGCCTCCGTCAGCTTCATGGGCAACGCAAACTTCGGCGTCATGGCCGCCATGGCCGGCCCCTCGCTGACTGACCGCAACCGCATGTCTGTCAAGGCCGCCCAGATGATGGCTCTGGCCACGATCGTTACCTCTCTGACGATCCTGCCCATCAAGACCGCCATCTACAACGCCACCGGCAACGAGCAGCTCGGCTACCTGATCGTGTCCGCCCTCTTCGGCGCCACGGTGCTGTTCGGCGCCAAGTGCGTGCTGGACGTCTCCAAGCCCTACGACCTGCCCCGTCCTGCCATGACTCCCGAGGAGAAGGCCAAGCTGCCCAAGGGTCCCAGCGTCGGCGCCATGTTCGCCTCCGTCGCCAAGAACCCCCAGCTGCTGGTCCTGATGCTGGTCTACACGATCTATAACTTCGGCTTCAACTTCGCCGCCGGCTTTGAGATGTATTTCTTCATGTTCTGGAAGCTGACGCCCGCGACCTTCACCGCCGCCTTCACCATTCACTCCACCGTTCGTTCCGTTGCCTCCTATGTCGGCGCCATGATCGGCCCCACGCTGGGCAACAAGCTGGGCAAGAAAAAGGCTCTGTGGGTCGGCCTCGGCCTCTGGGGCGCCGGCCTGCTGGGCGCTTACCTGTGCATCGGCGGCACCACCCCCTGGTATTTCTACACCATCTTCGCTTCCATCAACGCCATGGCCATGTACATCTTCGCCGGCTTCGGCGTAAACTACTTCCTGGATGCCGGCGAGTACGGCTACTACAAGACGGGTGAGGACAACCGGACCATCGCCATGGCCATGTTCAACATCCCCATCAAGATCGCCACGATGGTCGCCGGCACGATGTCCGGTCTGGCTCTGGGCTGGATCAACTTCGACTCCGTCTCCATCTACGGCGGCGCCGTGACGCCCGAGATCCAGAAGGGCTTCCTGTTCTGGTTCACCCTGTTCCCGGCCATCTGCATGTTCGTCGCCACCGCTCTGGTCATCGTCTGCTACAAGATCAGTGACAAGGACGCCGCCTTCTACGCCGCGGAGAACGCCAAGAAGATGGCTCCAATGCCTGCCGCGCCGGAGGAATGATCTCCCAGCGGACAACGGCATAAATCAAAAGCACATTAAAGGGGCTGCCGCGTTTTCCGCGGCAGCCCCGATTCTTTTGTCTCCCTTCGGCAATCATCCCGCGTTTGCCGCCCGCGGAAACCTCGGATTCGTCATTCTCCATAAGAATTCCGCCGGGCTATTGACGAATCGGTCCCGAAACATGATAATAACGGCGGAAAGTAAGGGGGATCGGGATGGTCGATATGCGTGCCCTGCTGGATCTGCAGGGCCAGTTGTTTCTTCTGGCGCTGCTGGGCGTGCTTTTTCGCCGCCGGCTGACCGGCGCCGATTTTCAGCAGGATCTGTCCACTCTCGTGATGGATCTGATCCTGCCCTGCAATATCATAACGTCGTTCCAGACCGCGCTCACGGGCGATCTGGTCTCCCGGTCGATCCATGTGCTCATCGTCTCTCTGGCCGGACAGACCTTCGCCTTTCTTCTGGCGACTGTGCTGTACCGGCGGGCGGCCCCGGACCGGGCCTGCGTGATGCGCTTCGCGACACTCTGCTCCAACGCCGCTTTTCTCGGCATCCCCGTGGTCGAGGGCATATGGCACGGCGAGGGCGTGCTGCTGGCCACGATCTTCCTGCTGCCTCAGCGGTTTTTCATGTGGTCTGTCGGGCTGGGCTTTTTCACTTCCGGCAGCGGCAGGGGCATGTGGAAACGGCTGCTGACCAACCACTGCATCATCGCCATGATGATCGGTCTGGTGCTGATGTTCACCCAGTGGCAGCTGCCCGTCCCGGTACAGGCGACGATCACCTGCCTGAGCCGCTGCACCACCGGGATGAGCATGTTCCTCGTGGGCATGATCATCTCGCAGATCCGCCGGTCCGATTTTCTCGACGGTGCGGTGCTGTGGCTCACCGTGCTGCGGCTGGTGCTGATGCCGGGAGTGATCTGGCTGGGCTGCCGTCTCTTCCGCATCGAGGCCACGGCGGCCAGCGTGTCGGTGCTCCTCACGGCCATGCCCGCCGGAGCCACGACGGCGCTGCTCGCCGCCCGTTACGGCCGTGCCGAGGGCTTCGCCGCCAGCGTGGTCACCGTGTCAACGCTGCTCTCGCTCCTCACGATCCCGCTGTGGGGCTGGATAATGTCATAATAATCCGCATGAAGGAGATACCGTTATGAAGTACACGATCAAGGGAAAATCGCCGCAGTGCCATCCCACGGCCCGCGCCGCCGACAGCGCCGTTCTGGCGGGCAGCGTGACGCTCGCGGAAAACGCCAGCGTGTGGTACGGCGCCGTCCTCCGCGGCGATATCGGCGGCGTGTCCGTGGGGGCGAACAGCAACATACAGGACAACTGCGTGCTGCACAACGCGCGCGTCGGCGCCTCCGTGACGGTGGGCCACGGCGTCGTGCTCGACGGCTGCACGGTGGAGGACAACTGCCTGATCGGCATGCACGCGACCGTGCTCTCCCGCGCCGTGATCGGCGCCGGGAGTCTCGTCGCGGCCGGGACGCTGATCACGGCGGACACCGTGATCCCGCCGGGAAGCGTCGTGATGGGCGTGCCCGGAAAGGTCCGCGCCGCGGTGAGCGACGCGCATCTGGCCATGATCGCCGACAGCGTGAACGAGTACCTCACCCTCGCCCCGGAGGAGCTGCCGGTTGTCGGCTGAGCCGGCGGACCGGATCTGCGCAGCCGCCCCGGGCGCGGGGGATCGCACCTGATCGGCGGTGGTCTGCCGGGACCGGCGCTTTTGCTCTGTTGGCAGTGCTGACTTACAGGCAATTCGCTTTTTTCCGTGACCGGGGCAGCTCCATCCAGCTCCATTGTCGGTGGTTATCTCAGGTAAAGCGCATTCTGTCGTGACCGGGGTTTTAAGCATTCAGCTCCATTGTCGGTACTATACGAAAGTAATGCGCATTTTTCTTTGCGTATCTTTCTTTTGAAAAGCCCAAAAGAAAGATACGCGAGAAAGAAAAGGCTCGGTGCAAGATTATAGGCGGACGCCTCTTAAGTCTATCACTTAAGAGGCTGCTGCGCCGCCGGTCGCGCCACCCCGCTTACGCTCCGGCGCTTGGTTGGAAATAAGGGAAGGTTTAGCGCTCTCACCATGCTGTCGCAGGTGCGTACACTTGTCGGCGTACCGTCTTGCCGTAGGGGCGATTCTTGAAACGCCCACACATCGTAAACTCACACACCAACGCAGCGCCGGAGCGAAAACTCCCGTTCACAAAAACACAGCCGTGCAGCGGAGGGCCGAAGTGGTCGACGAAGCCCGCAGCGTCGGCGCGGCTGTGTTTTTGAAAGGACGAGCAGCGGAGTGAATGAGCTTTCGAGCCTGCGAGGAAGCGAACGATACGAAGCTTGCGAGGACGCTCTGCAGCACAGAAAAGACCCGCAAAAAGGCGAATTGCCTGAAAGTCAGTATAACAATCGAGCTGAATGCGATAAACCCCGGTAACGGATAAAAAGCCCCGGATACGGATAAATATGCGATACGAATAACAGGGACTGCATCAAAGCAGTCCCTGTTATTCGTATCGCACGTTCAGCAGACACAATCCCTGCGGCGGAGCGGTAAAGCCCGCCTGCGTCCGGTCCATGGAGGCGAAGATCCGCCCGATATCCTCCGCGGGTCGGTCCCCTGCGCCGATCTCCAGCAGGGTGCCGGTCATGATCCGCGCCATATTGTACAGGAACCCGTCGGCGGTATAGGTCAGGCGCACTTCCCCGTCCAGGCGCTCGACGGTGACGGAGCGCAGCGTGCGCGTCGACGCCCGGCCCTGCTTTTTTCCTGTGGAGAAGGCCGCGAAATCGTGCCGGCCGCACAGCGCCGCGGCGGCGGAACGCATGGCCTCCAGATCCAGCGGCCGCGGGAAGACATAGACGTATTTCCGCTCGAACACGCAGGGGGCGTCGCTGTTCCATACCCGGTAGAGGTAAGTCTTCTCCTTTGCCGAGAGGCGGGCATGGAACCGTTCCGGCGCCTCCGTGAGCTCCAGCGCGCCGATGTCTGCGGGCAGGTACTGCCGCAGGGCGGAAAGCAGCTCGTCACAGCTCAGCCCAGTGTCCGCCCGAAAGGAGGCCACCTGGCCGCGGGCATGGACCCCCGCGTCGGTCCGGCCGGAGCCGTGGACCTCCACGTTCCGCCCGAGCAGCCGTGCAAGGAGCGTTTCGAGCTTGCCCTGGACCGTGTCGGCGGTGTTGCCCTGGCGCTGCCAGCCCCTGTAGCGGGTCCCGTCGTAGGCGAGCGTCAGCTTGAAATTCCTCATCATGTCAGTTCCGGGAGAACTCGGCCAGCTCCAGGCCGGGATTCTGCTTGAGGGTATATGCGATGTTCCACTCGCCGCCGAAGAGCAGCAGATCGTTGCCCTTGAAATCCTGCACCCATTTGGTGTCCCGGGTCAGGAGCAGCGTGGAGGGGTCGGTGTCGCTGACGATCCAGCGGATGTTTTCGTAGGGCAGGCCCCGGCGGCGCACGGCCGTGGAATACTCGTTCTGCAGCCGGTACTCGAGCACGTCGAACTGGAGCTGCCCCACCACGCCGACGATGACCTCCTCCAGGCCGGTGTTGGGCTCGTGGAAGATCTGGATAGCGCCCTCCTGGGCGATCTGGCGGATGCCGGTCTCGAACTGCTTGCGCTTCATGGTGTCCTTGCGCTCAAAGCCCGCGAAGTGCTCGGGGGCGAAGGTGGGGATGCCCTCGAAGCGCACGGGTCTGTCTTTGGAGCAGATCGTGTCGCCGATGGAGTAGATCCCCGGGTCGAACACGCCGATGATGTCCCCGGCATAGGCCTCGTCGATGATCTGCCGCTCCTCGGCCATCATCTGCTGGGGCTGGGCAAGGCGCAGCATTTTGCCGCCTTGGACGTGGTAATACTCCGCGTCCCGTTCGAATTTGCCCGAGCAGATCCGCATGAAGGCGATCCGGTCCCGGTGCGCCCTGTTCATGTTGGCCTGGATCTTGAAGACGAAAGCCGAAAAATGCTCGTCCGTGGGCTCCACGAGCTCCCCCTCGGAGACGCGGGCCAGCGGCGGGGCGGTCAGCTCGAGAAAGCTCGACAGGAACTGCTCCACGCCGAAGTTCATCAGCGCCGAGCCGAAAAATACGGGACTGAGATCCCCGCTGCGGATCAGGTCGGGATCGAACTCATAGCCAGCGCCGTCCAGGAGCTCCACATCGTCGCGCAGCGTGTCATACAGGCGCCCGCCCAGCATGTCCCGCAGCTCGTCGGCGTCGTCGAGGCCCAGCTCGGTGGCGTGGATGGCGCGGCTGCCCGCGTGGAACTGGGTATAGGCCAGCACCGTCTGCTTCTGCCGGTCGTATACGCCCTTGAAATCCACGCCGCAGCCGATGGGCCAGTTCATCGGGTAGGTCCCGATGCCGAATTCCTTTTCCAGCTCCTCCAGCAGGTCATAGGGGCTGCGCGCCTCCCGGTCCAGCTTGTTGATGAACGTGAAGATCGGGATATGGCGCATGGCGCAGACCTTGAAAAGCTTGCGTGTCTGGGGCTCGATGCCCTTGGCCGCGTCGATGACCATGACCGCGCTGTCGGCGGCCATCAGGGTCCGGTAGGTGTCCTCGGAAAAATCCTGGTGTCCCGGTGTGTCGAGGATGTTGATGCAGTAGCCGTTGTATTCAAACTGCAGCACGCTGGAGGTGATCGAGATGCCGCGCTGCTTTTCCAGTTCCATCCAGTCGGATACCGCGTGGCGGGCGGCGGCCTTGCCCTTGACGGAGCCGGCCAGCTGGATGGCGCCTCCGTACAGCAGCAGTTTTTCCGTCAGTGTCGTCTTGCCCGCGTCCGGGTGGGAGATGATGGCGAAGGTCCGCCGCCGGGAGATCTCCCGCTGAAGCTCGCTCATGGATACTCATTCCTTTTATCTTGATAACGGGTATCATTATTAGCACAAACAGGCGGAAAAATCAACCGCCGGAGACGTCTTCTCCCGAAAAAAGCGGCGCCCCCGGGCGGCGCGGATGCCGTCCGGGGGCGCGGACGCTCTCTCAATGCGCCCGTGTATATTCGTTCACCCACAGGTTGACCAGCTGTACGGCCCCGCGGTAGCCCACCAGAGGCGGGTCATAGGGGTGCAGCCGCCATTTTACGTCCGGGTTGGCGATCATCAGATCCGTGTTCTTTCCGAACCAGCGCAGGGCTTCGCCGGAGAACATCAGATATCCCTTCCGATGGCTCTCCACCACCGGGATCCATTTCTCTTCGGGGAAATACGGGATGTCCCCGTCGCCCATCTCGGGACAGTCGCACCAGCATGTCCCGCGTTTGAGCGGCATTTCATTTACGGCGAAATCCCGGATGCCCTTCACCACGTCGTAATGCCCGCCGATGGTGAGCACCGCCTCCTCCGGGTAGGACCAGGCGTTGGAATCCAGCGTACGGTACGGGGAATCGATCTGACCGTACAGCAGCCGCTCCTCCGCGGCGATGAACTCCGCCGAGGGCGCGGCGCCGAGGGTCTCCCCCACCTGCCGCAGCCAGTCGCCGGTGCCCCGGATGCCGTAGGGACGGCCGTATACATAGGGCGTGCCGAAGCGTTTCCTCAGGTATTCCGCGGCAGGGATCGCTTCGCGGCGGATGACGAGATTGATGTGCGACGAGCCGATCCGCCGGAGATCCGAGATGCTGCAGTCCGAGGACAGGCGGCAGACCGCCTCCATGCCGAAGGCGCCGCGCATCATGCGCTCGATCTCCAGCAGGTCCGCGCCGAAGTTGAACAGATCCGGGCAGGTGCCCAGCACGTTGTAGGTCGGCGCCTGGGTCTTCGGCACATCCTCCGCCAGGGCCTTGACGATGGCCAGCAGCGCCTCCTCCACGCCCTTGTGCTGGGAGATGGCGAAGCTGCCGTGGCCCAGCGGGACCAGCTTCGTCTCGGGGAACTCGTCGGCGAGCAGATTGGCGATGGCGTACATGTCCATGCCGATGACCTCCGGCACCGCGGAGGGCTGGAGGAACACCACCTTCGGGCGATCGGTGTCCACCACCCGGCGAAGTGTGGCCTCCAGACGATAGGTCTGGCCCATGGCGATGTCGGTCTCGTCGATGTAGGTCGTGTACAGCGGCGCGCCGTAGCCTTCGTAGATCCCGCCCTGGCGCAGGAGACTGCCGCTGTAGAGGTTGTGTCCCATGCACCCGAACTCCACCACCGCCGCCTCCCGGATCGGGGCGACGGTCCAGAAAATGCCCATCCGGCCGGAGGGCATGGGTTTAAACCGGTACAGGCCCATAAATATCCAACCTTTCTCCCGTTTTCCCAGTCTCGAGCACCGTAAAGATCCGGGACAGGATGCCCACGATCCGCTCATAGCCGGTGATGCCGAAAAAGTCGCCCATCTCCTCGGCCACCTTCAGTCCCTCCACCGGCTCCGAGATATAGCCGAAGCAGATGTCCGGCTTCAGGTCCCGGATGAGCAGGACGTCCCGGTCCCGGTACATGATGTGGCACACCGGCGGGTCGAAGCCCCGCTCCTTGAGCACTCTGGCGTAGAGCGCGTCCTCCCGGTGGAAGTCCTGCACGTCGAGGAGCAGCGGCTCCATGCCGAATTCCGAGAGGTACTTCGCCAGCGCTACGGGCATGTCCACATAGGTCATCAGCGCGTAGCGCAGCCCCGGAAGCTCCCGGTGGGCCCGCTCCTCCAACTCGACGGCCTTATCCCGCCAGGCGTCGAACTCTCCGGACAGATCCACGCCCAGCTCTTCCTCGATCATGGCGTAGGCCCGGTCCACCTCCTCGACGGAAAACGCGCTGTGCAGCGGCACATAGGGGACGCCGAAACGCTTCTGCATCTGCGCGGCCAGCGGCTGTGTGTACGCGGTGGTGACGAGGTTCAGCGCCGCCGACGGCGCGGCCAGGAAATCATCCAGCGTAGCACCCGCGGCAAAGGAGCGCAGCGCAATGCCCCGTCTTTCCAGCGCCCCGACGATCAACGGGTATTCGATCCGTGTGCCGGGCGTGTGCCAGGGCTCCATGAAGAGGATGTTGGCGCTCTTTTCGATCCGCTCCCGGGGCTGCATGTACGCGCCGATGGCCTCGGCGGTCTTCCAGGTGCCGATCGGCGAGCCGAAGTTTTTGAACTGCCCCATGGTCACATAGGAGAGCCGGGCGTTGAGCTCGGGCTGGATCTCCTCGATGATGCTGTCAAAATCCTCGCCGATCAGGTCGGTGACGCAGGTGGCGATCATCATGATGGCCCGCGCGCCGGCGGCGTCCATCTGACGCAGCGCGTCCATCACGCCCTTCCGGCAGCCGAAAATGACCTCTTTTTCGTCGAGGACGTAAAGCCACCGAAGCTCGCCGTTGGGCCCCGTCGGACCGGAATTGATCGGGCGGGAATGCGTCGTGCACTCGGGCATGCCCACCATCAGATACGAGATCCCCTCGATCTCTTCACAGATGTTGCACACCACGCGCATGGGGCACCATCCCCCGGAGTACACCGCCGGGGTGAGGAACTTGATATTCTTGTCCGACCGCACGGCCGACAGCCGGTTCAGATGACGAAAGGGGTCGGCAGCCATGGTCACGCCTCCTCCGTCAGCGTTTTGGCCAGCGCTTCGAAAACCCGGGAGATCTCACAGTCCGGGAACGCCTCAACGACGGTCTTGCCCATGTCCTCGGCCTTCTGGACCATCGGATCCCGGGGCACCTTCATGATCACGGAGGTGCCGATCTCCCCGGCCGCCTTTGCCACCAGCGCATCCTCGTTTTCGATGCCCTTGCCGTTGAGGATCAGTCCGCGCAGCGTGGCGTAGCCGCGCTTGCCGAAGCTCTGTACCGCGTGGGATATGTTCGCGGCCGCGTACAGCGCCATCATCTCCCCGGAGGTGACGATGCACACCTCGTCGGCATAGCCGCCGCGGATGGGCATGGCGAACCCGCCGCACACCACGTCGCCGAGCACGTCGTAGAATATCACGTCCGGTTTGTACACCTCATAGGCATCGAGCTCCTCAAGCTTCTCAAAAGCGGTGATGATGCCGCGTCCGGCGCAGCCCACGCCGGGCACCGGCCCGCCGGACTCCACACAGTAGACGCCGCACTCGCTCCTCATGACGATGTCCTCCAGGGCGACATCGTCCCGGTCGCGCATCTGCTCGAGCACCGTGGGGATCCGCCGGCCGCCCATCAGGGTCCGGGTGGAGTCCGACTTGGGATCGCAGCCGATCTGCATGACCGTACAGCCCATGCGGGCCAGAGCGGCGGACATATTGGACACCACCGTCGATTTGCCGATGCCGCCCTTTCCGTAAATCGCGATCTTTTTCATGAAGGCTCTCCTTT
The DNA here is from genome assembly GCA_017541825.1 of Oscillospiraceae bacterium. Lineage (GTDB taxonomy): Bacteria > Bacillota > Clostridia > Oscillospirales > Oscillospiraceae > Apopatocola. The sequence continues at coordinate 13,202 of JAFXYJ010000063.1, forward strand.
CGATCGTTTGATTCAATTATACCGTCCGCCCGAAAACGGCATCAAGAGGGCCCGCGCACAAAAAATGGCCGGCCCGATCCGGGCAGAATGGGTAAAAGGGGTTGAAATCTTTCCCGCTTTGGAGTATTCTCTTGCAAATATCTCTCCTGGAGGCAATCAGCATGGGCAAGTCCTCGGTGTCTTTCGGCGAAAAATGGCGCGCCTACTGCGCCGAACAGAACATCTCCATCACCGGCAGACGTATCTTCATTGACGGCATGAGCGGCATGGCCCACGGCCTGTTCGCTTCGCTGCTGATCGGCTGCATCATCAACACCATCGGCCTGTACATCCCGGGACTGCGGGATCTGGTCGTGAACCCCTGGTCCAACTTCTCCTGGGCCGCGGCCAACGCGGTCAAGCTCGACGACGCCGCGGCGGCCAACCTGTTCACATCCTCCAAGGTGGCTGCCTACGCGGTGCAGGGCGCGGCCATGGCCTGCGCCATCGCGTACAGCATGAAGGCCCCGCCCTTTGTGATCTACTCCTGTCTCGCTGTGGGCTATGCCGGCAATGTGCTCGGCGGGGGCGGCGGACCGCTGGCCGTCTTCTTCGTCACGGTCATCGCCGTATTCGCGGGCAAGCTCGTGTCGAAGCGTACGCCGCTGGACATCATCGTAACGCCCCTGACCACGATCGTGATCGGCGTGCTGGCCGCCTATCTCATCGCTCCGCCGGTCGGCGCGCTGGCAAACCTTCTCGGCTCGCTGGTCATGCGCGCCACCGCGCTGGCGCCGCTGCCCATGGGCATCATCGTCGCGGCGATGATGGGCGTCATCCTCACGCTGCCGATCTCCTCGGCGGCGATCTGCGCGGCGCTCGGCCTGGTGGGACTGGCCGGCGGCGCCTGCGTGGCCGGCTGCTGCGCCCACATGGTGGGCTTTGCCGTGGCCTCCTGGCGGGATAACCGGCTTCAGGGCCTGCTGTCCCAGGGTCTGGGCACCTCCATGCTGCAGATGCCGAACCTTCTGCGCAAGCCCGTGCTGTGGATCCCGCCGGTGGCGGCCTCCGTCGTCAACGGGCCCATCGCCACCTGCCTGTTCCGTCTGCAGATGAACGGCGCGCCGATCAATTCCGGCATGGGGACCTCCGGTCTCTGCGGCCCCATCGGCGTTGTCACCGGCTGGTTCACCCCCTCCGAGCGGGCGCTGACCGTGGGCGAGAGCATGGGCGTGGACATCGCCGCGGCCTACGCGAATCCCGCCGTGCAGTGGCTGGGGCTGCTGGCCGTATGTATCGTCATCCCGGCGCTGGTCAGCTTTCTCGTCAGCGAGTTCATGCGAAAAAAGGGCTGGATCAGCGACGGCGACTACAAGCTGGATCTGTGAGCCGCGGCAAAAGGGCATTCTCACGCCGTCATCCTCCACCGCGCTGTTTTTGGAATATAAATAAAAGGGGACTGTTTTTCAACAGTCCCCTTTTTGATTGTGGGTCTTATTCGTCCCCGGCGGGCGCGGACTCTCCGCCGGCCTCGTCGAGCGTCACAGCCACGGGCTCGATCTCGGAAGGCACGGGGGCCTCCGGGCCGACGCTCCCCGCGGCAGACTCCGCAAGCGTGGGCGTGGCGGCGCTGTTGCCCTCCACGGGCAGCGTCTGGGCCGATCCCGGCTCCAGCTCGATCACCGGGGCGGCCCCGGCCAGGTAATCGTATCTTGCCTTGGAAACGCCCACGGCAAAGGACGTGAACAGATCCGTCAGCCCGTCGAAGAGGAAGCCGACCCCGGCCACGGTGAAGAGCGCCGACGGGCTGTCCTTGAAGGGGTTGACCAGCATCAGCACACCCACGCCGCAGGTGGCGATGCCGAAGAACAGCGCCCAGGTCCAGGTCTTCCCATTGCAGTTTTTGATATCGACGGCGTATTTGATGTCCATGCCGCCGTGGTAGAGCAGTACGATCCCCAGCACGATCATGGCCAGCGTGCGCACCTTGTCGGGGCTGAAGAGCAGCCACACGCCCACGACCGCGGAAATGATGCCCGAGAGCATCATCAGCTTCTGGAGCAGGCCCTTCTTCTCTCCGGACAGGTAGATCACCATCTGCAGGATGCCCGCGAGCACCAGCACGCCGCCGAAGCCGTAGCAGAGCACGGTCATCGCGTTATCCGGCCGGAAAAGCACCGCCGCGCCCAGGCCGATGCAAAGGATACTGATGAGCAGTGTGGAATAGGGAAAGCTGCGGAAAAAGTTTTTCATGACGCTCCTCCTTCCGGCTGTACCGGATCGGTTCATTCTGCGATCGTGTATACGGTGGAAATATATGCGACAACGGTATTGAAGCCCTTGCGCTCCACGGCCTTGGCCTCGGCGCCGGAGAGCAGCACCAGATCCGCGTCCCTGCTGCGCGTCCAGCTCTTCACGTCCGCCGGATCGCCGGTGAACACCTCGACGGTGTAGCCGTATTCCCGCTCGAAGTCGGGCAGCACCGCCTCGAGCAGGCCGCTCTCCAGGATGCGCCGGTCGACGGCAAAACGGATCAGCCGCGTCTCGTCCACGGCGGCGGCGATGTCCGCGTCGTCCCCAGGCGTAACCTCGAGCTCGAAGATCGGCGTCTCTTCGCTCTCCGGGACGGCCAGGGCCGCCCGGCGGGCCCCCTCGCCCAGCAGCCAGTCGCGCAGCGCCGCAGCGCCGCCGGAGGTCCCGGCAAACAGCGTATAGGTATCTTTTTTGTCGCCGCGCTGCCAGTAGACCGTCGGGTCCGGGGTCGGCGTGGGCGTCGGCACAGGCGTCGGAGAGGGAGAAATATACGGCGTCGGCGCAGGCGCGGCGGTGGGCTCCGCGGTGGGGGCGGCCGTCTCGGCGGGAGCGCTTCCCGTCGAACGCAGACCGCAGCCGGCGGAAAACATCAGCACAGCGCACAGCAGCCACGCCGCGGCGGATCTTTTCATGGACAGCTCCTCTCCCGGCGAAAAGGCCGGGGCTTTACAAACAGGTTGGATTCTACTATTATAGTGTAGCGTTTTTTCTCAAAAAATCAAGCTGAAACACGATGGTTTTTCGTTTTCTCGGCCCGGGAGGCGATCGATATGAACGGTTTCTTTCTGCCGAACGGCGTTTTTCGGCTGCCGGTCCGGTTCGGTCCGGGGGATTCGGATCCCTTCGGCCGCACGGATGCGGCCGCGCTGCTCCGGCAGATGCAAAACGCCGCCGAGGCGCACTATGACGCGCTGGGCATCGGCGCGGCCGCTGCGGCAGCGCATAACAGCTTCTGGGCCCTGATCCGAACAGAGCTGGAGATCGCCTTGTCCCCCGCTCCCGGTGAAGAGCTCCGGCTGGACACCTGGGCCGGACGCTGCGGTCACGGGCTCCACCGGCGGCTGTACCGGTTTTCCGACGGCGCGGACCATACGCTGGTCCGGGGACTGTCCGTCTGGGTGCTCATGGACCGGACCACGCGGCAGCTCTCCGCAGACAGGAGCTGGCTCGTCGACCCGGCGCCGCTCTCCTTTCCGGACGAGTTCCGGGGACTCAAGCGTTCGGTGATGCCGCCGCCGGACCGATGCACGGCGCGGACCGTGACACGGGAGGAGACAGACGTCAACGGCCATCTGAACAACACGGTCTACGCCCGCTGGGCCGCCGATCTGTTGGATGCGGACTATGCCCGGGGCCATCGGCTGCGCGCGCTGCTGGCGGAATACAAAAAGGAGCTGCCCCTCGGCGCGGCGGCGGAGCTGCGCTGGCGGCTCGAGGCGGACACGCTCACGGTGCGCGGCGTGTCGGACGGCCGGGACTCTTTTCTTGTGAGGTGCGATTATGATCCGATTTGACAGTGATTACATGGAGGGCGCCCATCCCGCGGTGCTGGAGCGGCTCGTGAGCGCCAACCGCGTCCAGACGCCGGGCTACGGCGAGGACGAATTCTGCGCCGAGGCGGCCGGTCTCATCCGCGAAAAATGCGCCGCGCCGGAGGCGGCCGTACACTTTCTCGTGGGCGGCACGCAGACCAACCGCACCGTGATCGCCTCGATCCTGCGTCCCCACCAGGGCGTGGTTTCGGCGGACACGGGCCACATCGCCGTCCACGAGACCGGCGCGGTGGAAAACGCCGGCCACAAGGTGCTGACCGTCTCCGGTACGGACGGCAAGCTCCCCGCCGACGCGCTGGAAGCGCTTTGCCGTGCCCACCGGGCCGACCCGAATTTCGAGCACATGCCCCAGCCGGGCATGGTGTACATCTCCAATCCCACGGAGATCGGCACCGTCTATACCCGCGCGGAGCTCTCCGCGCTCCATGAGGTCTGCCGTCGGTACGCCATGCCGCTGTATATCGACGGGGCGCGGCTGGGCTGCGCGCTGGTGTCGGAGGTCTGCGACTACACTCTCGCGGAAATGGCACGGCTGTGCGACGTCTTCTCCATCGGCGGGACAAAGCTGGGCCTTCTTTTCGGCGAGGCCGTGGTCATCATGGCACCGGCGCTGCAGAAGGATTTCCGCTATCTCATCAAGCAGAACGGCGGCATGCTGGCCAAGGGCCGGCTGCTGGGGCTGCAGTTCGGCGCGCTCCTCTCCGACGGTCTCTATGAGCGCATCGCCCGGCATGAGGTGGAGCTGGCGCTCCGGCTGCGGGACGGGTTGCGCGCGAAGGGCTGGGACTTCCTCGTGGAGTCCCCCACCAACCAGCAGTTCCCGATCCTGCCCGACGAGCTGCTGGACGCTCTGGCGCCCGACTTCGGCTTCAGCCGCTGGCAGGACATGGGCGGCGGCATGACGGCGGTGCGGTTCTGCACCGGCTGGGCCGCCGACGAGGAGCAGGTCGACGCGCTGCTCGCCGCGATCCCGGCCAGAGGATGAGAATACTCCGAACAGGCAAAGGGGCTGTCGGGCAGCCCCTTTTTCTTTTGAGCGCCCGTCGGCGTCGAAGGCCCCCGGGACAAAACGACCGGGGTTGCCGCGCGGCAGCCCCGGTCGTTTTGTCATAATGCTCTCACTGATAGATCGTAACGCTGCAGGTGTCGGAGACGACGCCCTCGGCGTCCACGGTCACCGTGCTGCGGATGATCTCTCCCGGCCGTAGGTTGGAGACCCAGGCCGAGGTCTGGTACACGATGACGCCCGCGGCGTCGTAGAAGCTCACGTCCACGGACATGCTGAAGATCGTGTATTCGGTGGTATTTTCGATCAGCGCGGAATAACAGCCGTCCCCGTCCGGTTCAAAACGGAGCGTCCCGGGCAGGGTGTCGGCAAATTCCTGGAACGCCACCTGTTTCTTCGCGGTGTGATACGGCGCGATGAATTCCCGGAGCGCCGGGCGGTATTGCTCGCCGACGTCCAGCCCGAAGAGCTCGTACAGGTCGTATACCGCGGAGACGCGGTAATAGTAGCCGAGCACCCAGGTGCGGTTGTACTCGCTCAGGCTCTCCGTACGCGCGTAGTCGGCGCCCTCGCGCTGGAGCTCGAGACCGTGGTAATAGGTCTGGGCCGCGGCGATCAGATCCTTGTCGTGGAAATTGAAGTCCCAGAGATGGCCGGCCTCGGCACGCTCGGCCTCCACGCAGCGGCTGAGATACTCCTGGTACTGCCCGACGGTCAGCGCAGCAAGCTCCGTCTCGGTATACGCCGCGGCGGCGTCCCAGCGGGCTTCCAGCGCGCGCCCTACCGCCGCGACGAACGCCCCGTCGTCGGGCCGGTCGTCCGCCGAGGCCTCCGCGGAGGAGACCTCCGCCGCGGCGACGGCGTGGGAGGCGTCTTTTTTCTTTATCAGGGCGCAGCCGCTCTGCAGCAGCAGGGCGAGAGTCGTCAGGATCAGGACTGTTTTCTTCATTTTCTGTCTCCGCTGTCGTATGTTGTCGCGCCGGGCCGGGACTCACTCTCCCGCCAGCCTGGCGCCGGCCTCGTATGCCTGCCGGCATTCCTCGGGGAATACGGTCTCGCGGCGCTGCTGTCTCTCCTGTGCGTTGAACATCGTCCAGGCAAAGGGCGCGTAGTCGTTCACCTGCAGCGTCTCGCCCACGGTAAGGAACTCCGTCGGGCCGAAAAACGCCTCGAACAGGCCCTTGTAGCGCCGCATCAGCTCCACGTTGGCCGCGCCGGGGGAATTGCTCGTGAGCAGGAGCAGCACCGGGATGCGCCGCTCGGCGTAGCTGCGCACCTCTTTTTTATACGTGATCAGCGGGAAAATCAGCCGCTCGATCAGCGCGCGGCACTGGGCGTTGACGTCGCCGAGATAGTTCGGGCTGCCGAGGATCAGCCCGTCGGCGCTCCGGATCGCCTCCAGCGCCGGGGCAAGGCCGTCCCGGCAGACACATTTACCCAGCGTCTTTTCCCGCTTGCAGCCGAAGCAGGACACGCAGCCGGTGAAGCTCTCGAGTCGGTAGAGGTCGAACCGGGTGATCTGCGCGCCGGCGCTCTCCGCGCCGCGGGCCGCTTCGGAAACAACAATATCCGTATTCCAGCCCATACGCGGGCTGGCGTTGACGGCAACGATGTTTTTCATGTGGACACCTCCCAGTGTTTCTTCCCACAGCATACCACCCGGCGGCGGATCTTTCAACCGCAATCTCCCCGCGGGACAAAAAGAAGCGGCGTGCGAGGCACGCCGCTTCCTGATTGCGGTTTATCTCAGTACATGCCGCCCATGCCGTTGTCCTGGGCGGGCGCCGGAGCGGGGGGCTCGGGGATGTCGACGACCATGGCCTCGGTGGTCAGCACCGAAGCGGCCACAGAGGAGGCGTTCTCCAGAGCGCTGCGGCAGACCTTGGTCGGGTCCACGATGCCCGCGGCGATCATGTCGACATACTCCTCGTTGGCGGCGTCGAAGCCGTAGCCGGCGATCTCGGAGCCGCGCACGCGGTCGAGGATCACGGCGCCCTCGAGACCGGCGTTGGCGGCGATCTGCATCAGAGGCGCCTGCAGGGCCTTGGCCACGATGGCGGCGCCGGTGCGCTCGTCGCCCTCAAGCTCGGCGACGACCTTCTCGGCGGCCAGACCGGCCTGGACGTAAGCGCTGCCGCCGCCGGCGACGATGCCTTCCTCCACGGCCGCCTTGGTGGCGTTCAGGGCGTCCTCGACGCGGAGCTTCTTCTCCTTCATCTCGGACTCAGTGGGCGCGCCGACCTTGATGACGGCTACGCCGCCGCTCAGGCGGGCCAGACGCTCCATCAGCTTCTCGCGGTCATACTCGGAAGTGGTGATCTCGTACTGGGCCTTGATCTGGTTGGCACGGTCGGTGATGGCCTGCTGGGTGCCGGCACCGTCGACGATGATCGTGCTCTCCTTGTTGACCTTGACCTGGCGGGCACGGCCCAGCATGGCCACGGTGGCCTCCTTGAGCTCCATGCCCAGATCGGTGGAGATGACCTGGCCGCCGGTCAGCGCGGCGATATCCTGCAGGGTCTCCTTGCGGCGGTCGCCGAAGGCCGGGGCCTTGACGCACACGGTGGTGAAGGTGCCGCGCAGCTTGTTGAGGATCAGGGTGGCCAGGGCCTCGCCCTCGACGTCGTCGGAGATGATCACGAGCTTGCGGCCGGCCTGCACGATCTGCTCGAGCAGGGGCAGCAGATCCTGGATATTGGAGATCTTCTTATCAGTGATGAGGATATAGGCGTCGTCGATGACGGCTTCCATCTTCTCGGTATCGGTGACCATATAGGGGGAGATATAGCCGCGGTCGAACTGCATGCCCTCGACGACCTCGGAATAAGTCTGGGCGGTCTTGGACTCCTCAACGGTGATGACGCCGTTCTGGCCGACCTTCTCCATGGCCTCGGCGATCAGCTTGCCGATCTGGGCATCGCCGGAGGAGATGGTGCCGACGCGGGCGATGTCGTCCGTGCCGCTGACGGGCTGGGAGGCTTCCTTGATCTGGGCAACAGCGGCCTCGGTGGCCTTGGCGATGCCGCGGCGCAGCACCATGGGGTTGGCGCCGGCGGCCAGGTTCTTCAGGCCCTCGGTGATGATAGCCTGAGCCAGGACGGTGGCGGTGGTGGTGCCGTCGCCGGCCACATCGTTGGTCTTGGAGGCGACCTCGCGGATCAGCTGAGCGCCGATGTTCTCGGCGCCGTCGGGCAGCTCGATCTCCTTGGCGATGGTCACGCCGTCATTGGTGATCAGAGGCAGGCCGAATTTCTTTTCGAGAACAACGTTGCGGCCCTTGGGACCCAGGGTGATCTTCACCGTGTTCGCCAGCTTGTCCACGCCGGTTTTCAGAGCCTGACGGGCTTCCGCACCGTATACAAGATTCTTAGCCATAATAATGTTCCCTCCTGATTATTCTACGATCGCGAGAATGTCGGCCTGACGGACGATCGTGTATTCCTCGCCGTCGAGCTTGACTTCCGTGCCCGCGTACTTGCCGGCGATGACCTTGTCCCCGGCCTTGACTTCCATCTTGACTTCCTTGCCGTCCACGACGCCGCCGGGACCGACAACGATGACTTCATAGATCTCGGGCTTCTCCTGCGCCGCGCTGGTCAGGATGATGCCGCCCTTGGTTCTTTCCTCGGCCTCGATCCGCTTGATCACAACGCGGTCAGCCAACGGTTTCAGATTCATGTTACTTCCTCCTATATAACATTTTATTTTTTGTCTCGTTTAGCACTCGAAGTGTCAGAGTGCCAACCCTTGCTATAACATAGCACAGCCCCTGCGTGAATGCAAGGGGTTTTGTGTTATTTTTAAAAAATAATTCACATTTATCCCAGATACATATAGAGCTGACACGGGATCATACCGTTATAAAGCCTGCGCCGCCGGTCCGCCTTCCGGCCGAAGCAGTTCTCGAACTGCTCGAGGGAGGAGAGAATGTAGCACTTCCAGCCCGGCAGGGAGCGCATCGCCCTGCCGAAGGCGCGGCAGAGCTCCGCGGCGGATTCCTTTTCCATCAGGCGCTCGCCGTAGGGCGGGTTTGCGCACAGCGTGCCGCTCTCCGTGGCGCGGGAGAAGTCCCGGGCGTCGGCCACGGTGAATTCGATGAGCTCCTCCACGCCGGCGCGGCGGGCGTTGGCCCGGGCCGTCGCCACGGCTTTGGGGTCGATATCCGAGGCAAAGATCCGATAATCGCCGTTATACTCCCGGGCGCGGGCGGCCTCCCGCTCATGCTGCCAGAGCAGCGGGGAGAACTGCGGCCACCCTTCCGCGAGGAAGGAGCGCCCGATCCCCGGGGCGCGGTTTTTGGCGGCGAGCGCCGCCTCAACGGCGATGGTGCCGCTGCCGCAGAAAGGATCGCAGAAGTCCCCGCGGCCCCGGTAGCGGGCGATGTCCACGATGGCGGCGGCCAGCGTCTCCCGCAGCGGCGCCGCCACCTGGGCGGGACGGTAGCCGCGCTTGTGCAGGCCCGTGCCGCTGGTGTCGAGGCAGAGCACGGCCCTGTCCTTCATGATGGAGAACTGGATGGGATACTGCCCGCCGGTCTCGGGGAACCAGTCGATGCCATAGACGGACCGGAGCCGCTCCACCACGGCTTTTTTCACGATCTTCTGGCAGTCGGGCACCGAGTGGAGGGCGCTCTCGAGGGCCCAGCCCTTCACGGGAAAGGCCGCGTCCCGGGGGAGCCAGTCCTCCCAGGGCAGCGCCTTGACGCCCTCGAAGAGCGCGTCGAAGTCCGGCGCGTCGAACCGGCCGAGCACCAGCAGAATCCGTTCGGCAAACCGGGAGCGGATGTTGGCCCGGGGGAGCGCATCCTCGCCGCCGGTGAAATAGACCCGTCCGTTTTCGGGCGTCACCGAGGTCATGTCCATATGACGCAGCTCGTTGCCCAGAGGGCCCTCGAGCCCGAACAGGCAGGGGGCGCAGTATTCCAGTTCCATCAGAGTCCCTCCCTCTTTTCTTCTCCGCGATTCTACCTTTTTCCGGGAAAAAATACAAGTGCACTTGCGTGCGATCGCTCCTTTGATGTATAATTATTTATATGGATATCATTCTGCGCGGACACGATTACAAATACGCGGTGGAGCAGATGCTCCTGACATTGTACCCCGAAGAAAGGCCGGTCTATCCCGGTTCTCCCTCGGGGGACGACTGCGTCAGCGTCACTCTCCGCCGGAGCGGCCGCTTTGTCACGGCCTCCTGCCGGCTTGTCCGGGAGGGCCGGACGGCGTTCGGCCGGGCACAGTTCGCCTGCGGCCGCGCACGGGAGCGCACCGACGAGATGCGGCTCGAGCAGCGCATCGTCAAGCTGGCCTTTTACCGGGCGGCGCTGGCCCACGGGCACGAAAAGCCCGTGTGGGGCAGTCTCACCGGCGTGCGCCCGGCCAAGTTCTTCGCCAATCTGGTGGAGCGGGACGGGCTGTCTCCCGCCGGGGCGGAGCGCTCGCTCGTACGCGATCACGGCGTCGACCCGGATCGGGCGGCGCTGTGCGCCCGGGCCGCCGCTGCCGCGCGGCGGGTGCGCGATCTGCTCGCGCCGGAGGACGTGTGCCTGTATATCGGTATCCCCTACTGCCCCACGCGCTGCGATTACTGCAGCTTTGTGAGCGTGGACGCGCCCAGGCTGCTCAAAACGATCCCGGATTACCTGAACGCTCTCGAGCGGGAAATGGCCGCCGCGGCGAAGGCCGTGGAGGACAGCGGCCGGAGGGTGGTGTCCGTCTACATCGGCGGCGGCACGCCCACGACCCTCTCGGCCGCGCAGCTCGCCGGGCTCATCGCCCGGACCCGGGAATACTTTGATCTGTCCGCCTGCCGGGAGTTCACCGTGGAGGCCGGACGGCCGGACACGGTGACGGCGGAAAAGCTCGCCGCGCTCGCCGCGGGCGGCGTTGACCGGGTCAGCGTCAATCCGCAGACCATGTCCGACGCCATCCTGGCGGCCATCGGGCGGCGCCATACCGTGCAGCAGGTGCTCGACGCGGTGACGCTGGTCCGCCGGGGCGGGGATTTCACTCTCAACATGGACCTGATCGCCGGTCTGCCCGGGGATACGCCGGAGAGCTTCGGCGACACGCTCTCGGCCGTGCTGGCTCTCGCCCCGGAAAACGTCACCGTCCACACGCTCGCGCTGAAGAAGGGCTCGAGGTTCCTGACGGAGGGCGCCGCCCTGCCCGACGGGGACGCCGTGGGAAAAATGCTCGACGCCGCGCGCAAAAGGCTTACCGCCGCGGGGTACGGGCCCTACTATCTGTACCGGCAGAAGTTCATGTCCGGCAGCTTTGAAAACGTGGGCTGGACGAAGCCGGGGCACGAAAACCTCTATAATATCTGCATCATGGAGGAGCTTTGCCCGATCATCGCCATGGGCGCGGGCGGCTCGACCAAGCTGACGGCTCCGGGGGGCGCGCTCAAGCGTCTGATGGCCCCCAAATACCCGAAGGAATACATGGAACGCATCGAGGACACCTGTCTTGCCAAGGACGGGATCCGCCGGTTCTTTGACAACGCACCGAAAGGAGAATGACCGTGGCATACTATCTCACCGAGATCAACGAGCGCTGCCGCGCCGACGCCGCCGGATATATCGCCGAGTGCGACGCGATCTACGCCGACCGTCTGCGCATGGCCGCCGACCGCATCCAGGAAAACCGCAAGCGCAGTCCCATCGTGCTGCTCTCCGGCCCCTCCGGCAGCGGCAAGACCACCACCGCCATGAAGATCTGCGAGGTGCTCGAGGAGCGGGGCATCCGCACGCACAGCGTGTCCCTGGACGACTATTTCAAGACCGTCTCCCCCGAGACCACACCGCGTACCGCCTCCGGCGCCTACGACCTGGAATCGCCTCTGTGTCTGGACATGGACCTGCTCAACCGCCACTTCACCGCCCTGTCCGAAGGGAAAAGGGTCTATCTGCCCAAGTACGATTTCGTCCATCAGACGCGGCTCATGCGCATCGGCCGCACGCTGCAGCTCCGGGACAACGAGGTGGCCGTGTTCGAGGGCATCCACGCCCTCAACGACGCGATCACCGGCGTGCACCCCGAGGCCTTCAAGCTGTATATCAGCGCCCGGAGCAACATCCTGGATGACAGCGGCCGGGTGGTGTTCAAGGGCACCTGGATGCGTCTGATGCGCCGAACGGTGCGGGACTATCTGTTCCGCGGCACGGACGCCCAGTCTACGCTGGCCAACTGGGCCAACGTCCGGCGGGGCGAGAAGCTGTACATCTCCCCCTTCAAGGACAAGGCCGACCTGCAGTTCGACTCCTCCTTCGCCTATGAGGTGCCCGTGCTCAACAACACCGCCACCGAGCTCTTTTCCGCCATGCCCGAGAGCACGCCCCGGTACCAGGAGCTGCGCTCGATCCTCCCGGCCTTTGAGCTGTTCGAGGACGTCTCCCCCGATCTGCTGGCCGACGACTCCCTGCTGCGGGAATTCATCGGCGGCGGCAAATACAGCTACTGAACACAGAAAGGGTCCTCTCTCCATGCCCAGATTTTCCAGCCCCGAACAAAAACACAGCTTCATGCTCGAGACGCCCATCTCCCGGCTGGTGCCGAAGATGGCCATGCCCTCCATCGCGGGCATGATCGTCTCGAGTGCTTACAACCTGGCCGACACGCTGTTCGTCAGCCGCCTGGGCACCAGCGCCACCAGCGCCGTGGGCGTCAACGGGTCGATCGATCTGCTCATCATGATGGCGGGCTCTCTGCTGGCGGCCGGCGCCGCGAGCTTCACTTCCCGTCTGCTGGGCGCAAGAAGGGATCAGTACGCCCGCGAGGTGCTGTCCACCTGTTATTTCCTCGCGCTCGCGCTGGGTCTTTTCGTCCTGACCTTCGGCTTTCTGTTCCGGGACAGGCTCCTTTACTTCCTCGGGGCCAACGACGAGATCCTCCCTTATTCCCAGCAGTACTGCCGGTACATCCTGCTCGCCGCGCCGTTTATGGCGACCAGCTTCGTTTTGAATCAGTGTCTGCGCTCCGAGGGCAGCGCCACCTACTCGATGATCGGCATGGTCTCCGGCGCGATCCTCAACATCGGTCTGGACCCGCTCTTCATCTTCTATTTCGGCTGGGGCGTCGCCGGCGCCTCCGCGGCCACGGCCATCTCCAAGCTGGTGTCCTGGATCATCCTGATGACCCCCTACTGGCGGAAGCGGACGCTGCTGACGATCCGGCTGAGCCAGTTCCGCATCCGCGCCGGGGACGTCAGGGAGGTCTGCGCCATGGGCAGCGCCAGCTTCTTCCGCAGCGGTCTGGGCACGCTGGCCGGCATCCTGCTCAACCGCATCGCCGTCACCTACGGCACCTCCGCTCTGGCGGCCATCAGTGTTTCCAACCGCATCACGATGTTCATGACCAGCGCGTGTCTCGGCTTCGGCCAGGGCTTCCAGCCTGTCGCCGGCTTCTCCTGGGGCGCGCAGCGCTACGACCGTGTCCGCGAGGGCTTCCGTTTCTCCGCCTGGGCCGCGGTGATCGGCGTGAGCGTGATCGGCGGACTCGTGGCGCTGTTTGCCCGGCCGATCCTGCTGCTGTTCACCAGGAGCGACGAGCAGATGCTGCGTCTGGGGATCTTCTCATTGCGGATGCAGTGTCTTGCCATGCCGTTCCACGCCTACGCCATCATCGTCAACATGCTGTGCGCGGGCATCGGTCGGGCGCTGCCGGCGCTGCTGCTGGGCACCGCCCGGCAGGGCGTCTGCTTCCTGCCGATCCTGCCGCTGATGATCCGCTTCTTCGGTGTATGGGGCGTGGCCTCGGTGCAGGGCGCGGCGGACATCCTGACGCTGGTGCTGGCCGTTCCCATCGCCGTACGGGTCATGCGGGACATAGAGAAACGCGAAAGAAAATCGGCCGCCGCGCTGCCGTCGGCGTTCTGAGCTCCGGCCTGGAACCACCGACGAAATGTACAATAAAACCGTCGTGTTTCCGCGGATTTTTCGAATTTACCGAAAAAACGCGATTTAGCTATTGACAGTGTGAAAGTACAATGGTACTATTCTGAAAAATTGAATCGCTTAGATAGAGGCGCGGAGTCCATCAGTACAGCGCGGCAGGGTCAGGCAGCCGCCGTGCGGGAAAGGGGACGCCGCCGAAGAGCCGGGAGAATGCCTGTTGTTCCGGTTCTGGGCCGCCCGAGAATATCCGGCGGACTGTCACAATACTTTGTGGAGCGCTATCGATGAGAGTTGGAAAGGGCAAACCGCCCCTGTCCGGATCTGTCATGAACCGCCTGCAAAGCGGTTCATTTTTTAACTCCGCCCTCCGGCGGGCGAAAGCCGGATGAGTCTTCGGGACTCGGAAAGGATCAAAGAAATGAAAAGGTTTACAGCGATCGTTCTGGCCGCGCTGATGGTGTTCGCACTGTCGGCCTGCGGCGGCAGCGCCTCTCCCGCCTCCGACGAGACCGCCGCGGTCCCCAGCGGCGTGGAGGACGGCGTCCTCACCGTCTCCATGGAGTGTGCCTACGCCCCCTACAACTGGGCGCAGTCCGACGACTCCAACGGCGCGGTGCCCATCGCCAACGCGCCCGGCACCTATGCCAACGGCTATGACGTCATGACCGCCAAGAAGATCTGCGAGGCCAACGGCTGGAAGCTGGAGGTCATCCAGGCGGACTGGGATTCCCTGATCCCCGGCGTACAGTCGGGCACCTATGACGCGGTCATCGCCGGTCAGTCCATGACCGCCGAGCGCGCCGAGCAGGTGGATTTCGCCGGTCCCTATCTCTACGCGAGCATCGTGTGCCTGACCAAGGCCGACAGCCCTCTGGCCTCCGCCAGGGGCCTCTCCGATCTGGCAGGCGCGAGCTGCACCTCTCAGCTGGCCACGATCTGGTATGACACCTGCCTGCCCCAGATCAAGGGTGCCGACATCCGCACCGCCACCGAGACCGTCGGCGCCATGCTCACGGCGCTGGAGACCAACACCGTCGATTTCGTGTGCACCGACATGCCCACCGCTCAGGGCGCCGTGGCTGTCTACCCCGATATGACGGTCCTCGACTTCACCGGCTCCGACGATGACTTTGAAGTCAGCGACGAAGAGGTCAACATCGGCGTGTCCGTCATGAAGGGCAACACCGTCCTGCTCGACGCCATCAACGCCGTGCTCTCGCCCATGACCGCGGACGACTTCAATGCGCAGATGGAGTACGCTGTCTCCATCCAGCCCATCAGCGAGGGCTGATCTCTCCGGACACAGGACCATTCATACAGTATCCCCGAAAGGCGGGAGGCGCTTTCTCCCGCCTTTCGGGGCTTTCATCGGGAGCGGATATGAATAAATTTGCACAGCTCGGCGCGGATATCGCCAAGCTCTGGGGAAAATACGGCGGGGCCTATGTCAGCGGCATGCGCAACACACTGGTCCTCGCGCTCATCGGCACCCTGATCGGGTGCCTGATCGGCTTTATCTGCGGCATTCTCAACACGATCCCCTACACGAAAAACGACCACCCCGTCAAGATATTCGTCCTCCGGCTCGTCCGGGTGATCATCCGCATCTATGTGGAGGTCTTCCGCGGCACGCCCATGGTACTGCAGGCCGTGTTCCTGTACTACGGGCTGCCCTACTTCACCGACAACGCGGTACGCTTCACCTCCATCTGGCTGGCGGCGATCCTGGTGGTGTCCATCAACACCGGCGCCTACATGGCCGAGAGCGTCCGCGGCGGCATTATCTCCGTGGACCCGGGCCAGACCGAGGGCGCCATGGCCATCGGCATGACCCACGTGCAGACCATGGTCAATGTGATCCTCCCCCAGGCGCTGCGCAACATCATGCCCCAGATCGGCAACAACTTCATCATCAACGTCAAGGACACCTCCGTCATGTTCATCATCGGCTTTCCGGAGTTCTTCTCGGCGCACCGGGCCTCCGTGGGCGCGAGCTACCTCTATTTCCCTTCCGCCACGGTGGAGATGGTCGGGTATCTGACGATGACGCTGCTGGCCTCGTTCCTGCTGCGCTGGATGGAGAAGAAGATGGACGGATCGAGCAGCTATGAGCTGGTGCAGACCGATCAGCTCGTCATGACCGCGGGCACCTACAGCTATCCGGACAACCGCACGCCCTTTGACGAGCGCAACCCCGAGGCCGTCAAGAGCATGCTGCGCGAGGAGCTCCGCCGGCAGGCCGAGCAGGACGAAGCCCTCCGCCAGGGCGCGGTGGTCGAGCTGCGGCGCGGCGGCCAGGCCGGGGACCGGAAAGGAGAGCGGTGAAATGGGCGAGCTGATACTCCAGGTCAATCACCTGTCCAAAAAATTCGGCGTCAACGAGGTGCTGCGCGACATTGACTTCACCGTGCAGAAGGGCGACGTCATCAGTATCATCGGCGCCTCCGGCTCCGGCAAGTCCACGCTTCTGCGGTGCATCAATCTGCTGGAGTCCGCCACCTCCGGCGAGATCCTCTACCACGGCGCCAACGTGCTCCGGCGCGGCGTGAGTCCCGCGGAGTACCGTGCGAAGGTAGGCATGGTGTTCCAGTCCTTCAACCTGTTCAACAACATGTCCGTGCTGGAAAACTGCGTCGTCGGGCAGGTCAAGGTGCTCCGCCGCGACCGGGAAACAGCCCGCGCCCACGCCATGGAATACCTGGAGCGCGTCGGCATGGCCCCCTTCATCAACGCCCGCCCGCGGCAGATCTCCGGCGGCCAGAAGCAGCGTGTGGCCATCGCCCGCGCCATGGCCATGGATCCGGAGGTCCTGCTCTTCGACGAGCCCACCTCTGCCCTCGATCCGGAGATGGTCGGCGAGGTGCTCACCGTCATGCGGGATCTGGCCCGCAGCGGCATGACCATGCTGGTGGTCACCCACGAGATGGCCTTCGCCCGCGACGTCAGCAGCCGCGTGGTGTATATGAACGGCGGCGTCATCTGCGAGCAGGGCACGCCCGAGGAGGTCTTCGCAAACCCGCAGCGGCAGGAGACCAGAGACTTTCTCGCCCGCTTCCGGGGCTGAAGCATACAAAAAAGCGGTGAGCGAATCGGCTCACCGCTTTTTTTGCTTTTTTACAGCACGTCCTTGAGATATTTCCCCGTCCGGCTCTCCGGGCAGGCGGCGATCTCCTCGGGCGTGCCGGCGGCGACGATCGTCCCGCCGCGCGCTCCGCCGCCGGGGCCCATGTCGATCACGTAGTCGGCGTTTTTTATCACGTCCAGATCGTGCTCGATCACGATGACCGTCGCGCCGTTGTCGATCAGGCTGCGGAACACCTGCAGGAGCGTCTGCACATCCAGCGGGTGCAGGCCGATGGTGGGCTCGTCGAAGACGAAGACCGTGTCCGACTGGCCGCGGCCCATCTCGCTGGCCAGCTTGAGCCGCTGCGCCTCCCCGCCGGAGAGGCTGGGCGTCTGCTCCCCCAGGGTCAGATACCCAAGGCCCAGTTCGCTGAGCACCCGCAGCCGGCGCTCCACCAGGGGCAGATCGGCGCATTCGGCCAGGGCCTCGTCCACGCTCAGCGCCATCAGCTCGGGCAGCGCCAGCGCACTGCGGCCGTGCTTCGGCGTCCGGCGGATGAAGTACGCCTCCCTGGCGTAGCGGGAGCCGCGGCAGTCCGGACAGGGGATGTCCACGTCCGGCAGGAACTGCACGTCCAGGCTGATGGAGCCGGTGCCGTCGCAGGTGGGGCAGCGCAGCGCGCCGGTGTTGTAGGAGAAGTCCCCCGCCCTGCGGCCGCGCTCCCGGGCGTCGGCGGTTCTGGCGTAGACCTTGCGCAGCTCGTCGTGCACGTCGGCGTAGGTGGCCACGGTGGAGCGCACGTTGATGCCGATGGGCGTGGCGTCGATGAGCTTCACCTGCGCGATCCCCTCCGCCGAGACGGATCGGACGTGGTCGGGAAGCTTTGCGCCCCGGATGGACGCCTCCAGCGCGGGGATCAGGCTCTCGAGCACCATGGTGGTCTTGCCCGAGCCGGAGACCCCGGTCACGGCGATCAGCCGGCCCATGGGGAGCTCCGCCTCCAGGGGCAGCACGGTGTGGATCTGCGAGGTGGACAGGCGGATCGTCCCCCGGGCGAAGAGCTCCTCCGGCGGGATCGGCCGCCGGGCGCGGATCTTTGCGCGGCCCGAGAGGAAGCCGCCGATACGGGAGGCCGGGTCGTCGGCAATCTCCTCCACGCTGCCCCGGGCGATCACGGTCCCGCCGAGCGCGCCGGCCTCCGGCCCGAGCTCAATGAGCCAGTCGGCCCGGGCGAGCACGTTGGTGTCGTGATCCACGAGCACCACCGAGTTGCCGTCCGCGAGCAGGTCGCGCATGACGCCACACAGCCCCTCCAGATTGGCCGGATGCAGGCCGATGGACGGCTCGTCGAGCACATAGAGCACGCCCGTGGTGCGGTTGCGCACCGCCCGGGCCAGCTGCATGCGCTGCCGCTCCCCGGTGGAGAGCGTGGAGGCCGCCCGGTCCAGGGTCAGATAGTCCAGCCCCAGCTCCACCAGGCGGACCGCCGCGTCCTGGAAGGATTCGCAGATGCGCTCGGCCATGGGACGCATCTCCTCCGGCAGCGAGGCGGGGACGCCCCTGACCCACTCCGTCAGCTCCGAGAGCGTCATGGTGCAGGCCTCGGCCAGGGAGATGCCGCGCAGCCGGGGTGCTCTGGCGGCGTCCGACAGCCGCGTGCCGCCGCACTCGGGGCACACGCTCTGCCGGAGAAATTTCTCCACCCGCTTCATGCCCTTCTCGTCCTTGACCCGCGAGAGGGCGTTCTCGACGGTGTAGGTGGCGTTGAAATAGGTGAAGTCCATGTCCCCCGCCGCGCCGCTGGTCTTGTTCTGGTAGATGATGTTTTTCTTGACGGCAGGGCCGTGGAAGACGATGTCCCGCTCATGCTCGGTCAGTTCCCGGAAGGGCACGTCCGTGCGCACGCCCATCTCCCGGGCGATGTCCTTCATCAGCGACCACATCAGCGTCTGCCACGGGGCCACCGCGCCCTCGTCGATGGTCAGCGATTCGTCCGGCACCAGCGTGGATTCGTCCACGGTGCGGACGATGCCGGTGCCGTCGCAGCGTCTGCACGCGCCCTGGCTGTTGAAGGCCAGCTCCTCCGCGCCGGGGCCGTAGAAGCTCACGCCGCACTCCGGGCAGACCAGCGCCCGCTCCGCCGCCACGTTCATCGACGGCGGCACATAGTGCCCGTTGGGGCAGCGGTGGCTGGCCAGGCGGGAGTACATCAGCCGCAGGCTGTTCAACAGCTCGGTCCCCGTGCCGAAGGTGCTGCGGATGCCCGGGACGCCGGGGCGCTGGTGCAGCGCCAGGGCGGCGGGCACGTAGAGCACCTCGTCCACCTCCGCGCGCGCTGCCTGGGTCATGCGCCGGCGCGTATAGGTGGACAGGGATTCCAGATACCGCCGGGACCCCTCCGCGTAGAGGATCCCCAGCGCCAGGGAGGATTTGCCCGAACCGGACACCCCCGCGATCCCCACGAGCCTGTGGAGCGGGATGTCCACGTCGATGTTTTTCAGATTGTGTACCCGTGCGCCGCGCACCCGGATCTGCGCGGGCTGATTGTCTTTGTTCATACTGCAGCTCCGTTCCGTCCGGCGGCTGGGGCGCCGAACGGTCCTATTATACACATCGCGCGGCGGGAACGCAATCGGCTGCGCGGGCGCGGAGCTCACAGGACGAGAAAAGACCGGGAGGCACGCAACCGCGCCTCCCGGTCTTATTTGATCGCTTATTCCAGATTGAGCTTGCGCCTGAGGATGTAGTTGCTGATGCAGAAG
Source organism: Oscillospiraceae bacterium (assembly GCA_017541825.1). Taxonomy (GTDB): domain Bacteria; phylum Bacillota; class Clostridia; order Oscillospirales; family Oscillospiraceae; genus Apopatocola. The sequence continues at coordinate 32,769 of JAFXYJ010000063.1, forward strand.
AACACGGCGGCGATGATCGCCGAGACCAGGATGCCCGCGCCGATCAGCCCGGCGATGGGACCAAAGCCGGCAAAATGCATGCCCATCTCGTCAAAGGTGATGAACCACTCCTCGGGGAACCTTTCGATCATCGGCACGCACAGCGTGATCAGGTGCGACATCGCGATGCTGATGAGCACGTAGGCCACGATCGACAGGGCGACCCGGTGCTCCCGGGCCAGGTGTCCCAGGCAGATGGCCAGATAGATGTGCAGGGTCTGCAGGACTGCCTCGACCAGCGTGAACAGCAGGTACTCCAGGAGGATGAGCCAGACCTTGCCGTTCATGTAGGAGAGGACCTCGGGCAGATGGCGCCCGATCTCGCCGAGGATCTCGGGCTTGTATACCGTCACCAGCAGCAGTCCGCTGGCGACGGCCACCACGGCGGTAATGGTCTCCAGCAGCAGCGCCACGATGGCCTTGGAGGTGATGTGCTCCCCGGTGGTCACCGGCAGCGTTAGCATCAGATAGCCTTCGTCGCCCAGCAGGCCCTTATAGAACCGCTGGCAGATGAACACCAGCGACATGATCGCCACGGCCGTCCACAGTACGATCAGCAGGATCAGCGGCACGACGCCCGCGAAGAACTGCAGCCAGCCGGTGATATGGTCGTTGTCCAGCACGTGTCCGATGGTGAAGCCGTTGATCACGGCCAGCGCCGCCATCCCCAGCCACAGCGGGCCGAACTTGCGGATGCAGGACCGAAAATCATATTTGATCAGTTTTCCGAGCATTTCCTTTCCCTCCTTAATACAGCTGCGCGCGGAACATCTCGCGGAAGAGCGCGTCCACGCTCTCGCCGGTCCGCTCGCGGATGCTGTCCACCGCCTCGTGCAGCACGACCCTGCCCTGCTGCAGGAACACCGCCTCGTCGAGCACCTGCTCGACGTCGGAGATCAGGTGCGTGGAGATCAGCACCGTGCCGTCCTCGTTGTAGTTCGTCAGGATCGTCTGCATAATGAACTCCCGGGCCGCGGGATCCACGCCCGCGATGGGCTCGTCAAGCAGATAGAGCTTCGCGGCGCGGCTCATCACCAGCATCAGCTGCATTTTCTCCCGGGTGCCCTTGGAGAGCGTCTTGATCGCGCTGTCGGCCTCGAGCCCCAGCGCGCGGCACATGTCCTCGGCCTTGTCGCGGTCAAAGTCGGCGTAGAAATCGTAGAACATCTCGATCATGTCGCCCACGCGCATCCACTCCGGGAAATAGCCCCGGTCGGGCAGATAGCTGATCATGCCCTTGCTCGCCACGCCCGGCGCGCTTCCCATGATGCGGATCTCCCCCGCCGTGGGCTGCAGCAGTCCGTTCATGATCTTGATCAGCGTGGTCTTTCCCGAGCCGTTGGGGCCCAGCAGACCGACGATCTTGCCGGAGGTCAGCGTCAGATCCACGCCGTCAAGGGCTTTGGTCTGACCGAAATACCGGGTCAGCCCGGTGCAGGTCAACAGTTCATTCATGATTATCCTCTCCTTCCGGCGCCAGCAGGTCCGCCGCCGCGCGGCGGTCGAAGCCCAGCGCCTCCAAATATTTCAGATATTCCTCGGTCCTCTCCCGGGCGAGCTGCCGGCGCATACTGTCCAGCACGTCCCGCTGCTCGGTCACCGTTCGCCCCGCTGTGCGGTTGGTGATGAGCAGCCCGTCGAGCTCCAGCTGCGCCATGGCCCGCTGCATCGTGTTCGGGTTGACTCCCGCCTGGGTCGCCAGCTCCCGCACCGTGGGGAAATGCGAGCCCGGAGGGTAGACGCCCGTCACGATCCGTTCCCGGAGCTGCTGCGCCAGCTGCTGCCAGATGGGCCGGGGATCCCGGATCTCGAACTGCATGAAACCACCTCTTTCTGTGTGTTTGTATTAGGTACTTAGTACAATAGCACTGTCTGTCCCTGCTGTCAATACCCAAAAGAAAAAATATTTCACTTTTTTCCGTATGATGGAATTGGCAGTCCGGCGGCCGGTGTGGTATATTGTTGTGCGGATTATTTTTATAAAATAACGGTATTCGGGCGAACCGGCGGCGCCGTCGGTCCGTCATAGCCTATGAGAGAGAGAAAAATGCCCGGTCGGGCGGTTTTTCCCGGGTGAGTGTGCGCCGATGACGATTGACGAATTTACCGTCCAGATCATGGACATGAAAAAAACTCTCTACCACATCGCCTGCGGTATCCTGCGCAGCGAGGCGGACAGAGAGGACGCGGTGCAGGAATGCATCTGCAAGGCGTGGGAGAAGCGTGAGTCGCTCAAGAGCGACGGCGCGTTCCGCGCCTGGGTGACGCGGATCCTGATCAATGAATGCTATGATATCTGCCGCCGCAGCGGCAAGGTGATCGTCCTCGACGAGCTGCCCGAGAGCACCGCTCCGGAGGATACCGAGGGGCGGGAGCTCCGGGACCTGATCATGCAGATGGATGAGATCTACCGCATGCCCATCATCCTGTTCTACATCGAGGGGTTCAACATACGGGAGATCTCAAAGATCCTGCGTATCCCGGAGGGAACGGTCAAATCCCGGCTGTACGCCGGGCGCGCCAAGCTGCGGAGTGTTTTAGGCGAAGAAGAGGTGCCGGTATGAACGAAAAATGGGATAAAGTATTCGGAGAGGTCCCCGCTTCCTTCGAGGAGCGGATGGTCTCGACGCTCGCCTCCCTGGAGGACAGGAAGATCCGTCGGTTCCGCATGCCCGGCAGCGCGCTGATCGCCGCGGCGCTGCTGATCGCGATCCTCGGCGGGACGGCGCTGGCCACCGACCTGTTCGGCCTGAAGAGCCTGACCGTGTCCGACCCTTACGCCACGCCGGAGACCACCAGCGTCTCCATCGCCCTGCAGGGCGTGCCGGACAGCCCTGAGTTCCTCGCCAACGCCCGGTGGCAGGATTACCTCTCGCAGCAGGACCTCGGCTCCGTCGCGCGCAGCAGCGTCCGAAGCGGGAGCTACGCCTTCTACTCCGTATACAACGACGAGATGGCCGCGGCCCTCGAGAGCATTGCCGCCGAATACAGGCTCTCGCTGCACACCTCCCAGAAAAACTTCTACAGTGAAGAGGAGTTCTGCCGTCTGCTGGACACGAAGCCCTTCATCTCCAACTGCGCGGCCCTCAGCGGCTACGTCTACGAGGACGGTTCCTTCGAGGTCTCCGGCAGCAATGTGGCCGGCAAGATCTATGAATACCAGTTCGGCCGCTACCGCAAGGGCAGCTTCTCGGAGGTCACGATGAACATCGGCAACGCCGACGAGTACACCGAGTGGATCTACACCACCGCCTGCGGCGTGGACGTGCAGCTGTCCATGGGACCCGACCTGTGCGTGCTGCTGGCCGATCTGGACGACTGCTTCGTGGCCGTCAACCTGCTCGGCGGCACCGCCGGCAACAGTCTGTTCATGTCCGATCCGGTCACGAAGGCCGATCTGGAAGCCTTCGCCGATATGTTCGACCTGACTGCTCTCAAGTGATTGAAAACCGAGACCGGAGCTGTGCACACAGCTCCGGTCTCGGTTTTTATTGTTCCCGGGGACCCGGTTCAAAGCCGCCGGCCCCACTGTCCGCAGCGATGCGCATCCGGGCAGAGCGGTCCTGCTTCTTTCCCCCGGCCGCGATGTACTCCCGCATGGTATCATGCTCCTCCTGCAGCGCATCGCGGAGCGTGACAGAGTCCCATGCGGCGTTGCTCTCGGTGACCACCGCCTTGAGCGCCACCGTGGCGCGGGAGGCTCGCAGGGCGTCCAGAAAAGAGGAAAACTGCCGGGTGTCGAGGCCGTTCATCACGAGCATCTCGGTCCTGAAGCCCTCCCCTTCATACTCCTTTTCCGCCGGAGAAAAGCCCTCCCATCCTGCCAGATAGCCGATGGGGTGTCCGTATTCGGCGGGGACGATCTGCCTGCCGCGGATGCCGAGACGGATCAGCGCCGTGCGGATCCGCTTGAGCTTGTCCCCGCTGATATTGTAAAGAAAAACCTCCGCCATATCGTTCTCCTGTGCGATAACCGAAAAGCCGAAGCGTTGCGCGCTCCGGCTTTTCCAATAAGCTTCCGATTACTCCTCCGGGGTATCCTCTTCGGCGGGCTCGTCGGCGGATACGGTCTCTTCAAAGTCGGCCTCCTCCGCCTTCTCGGTATTGATGTGCAGGCCGGACTTGATGTCCTCGACCACGCCCTGGGCGACGCTGCGGGCCTTCTCGGCTTTCTCCTCGGTGAGAACGTCCACGACCTGTCCGTCGTCCTTGATGACCTCGATGGTGCAGCCGTAGCCGACGGCGGCCACGGCGCCGGCGATCACCAGCAGCTTGGAGGCGGCCAGAGCGGCCACGCCGCCGAGGATGCCCACGCTGACCGGCACGTCGACAAGGATCTTGTCTTCCTTGCGCACCAGGATGCGGGAGACGTTGCCCTTCCTGACCATTTCCTTGATCTTTTCGATTACGTTGTTGTCCATTGTTTCTGCTCCTTTTTATATCGTTTTTTATCTGTTTCCGGTGATCATTCCCGGCGCATCACGGGCGCCGGACGATTTGCAAGTAGTATTATGACACGAATTTGACAAAAATCATGGCATATTTGTAAACTTTGTTCACTTTTTCCGGTTGAACAGCCCGGAGAAGAACTCTCCGACCCGGGTGATGACGCTTTTGACCGTGTTCACGACGGCGGAAAGCGTCCGGCGGGCCTCCTCGACCTTCTCTCCGGCCTCGCTGATCTTTTTGGCGGTGCTCTGCAGATCCTCGATCTTTTCCACCAGATCGCTCTCGCTGAGCCCCTCCAGCCTGCGGCACAGGTTCAGGAGCTGGCGCACCTGCGCGTCGTTGAGGGTGACGCCGTACTGCTCGGCGACGGCGCGGATCTGTGTCCGGAGCTCCTCGTCGGTCATGGACGCGGTCTCGGTGAGGATGCTCTTCAGGTCGCCCACGATGGCCGAGGCGTCCACGCTGCCCAGCTGGTCGGCCAGATCGGCGGTGAGGGTCAGCTCCTGCACGCCCACCTGCTTGGCGATCTCGTCGAGCGTCTGTCCGGTCAGGGTCTCGTAGGCCTTGTATATGCCCGCCAGGGCCGCGGTGCCCGAGACGGCAAAGGGCGCCGCGATGATGGCCTGCACGTCCGTGATGCCTGCCGTTTCCAGCGCGGCGCGGTACATTTCCTCATCGCACCAGGTCACGTTTTCGGCCGACACCTGCGTACCGCTGCCCTCGTCGAGCAGCCGGATATACACGCAGGAGATCGAGGCCGTGCCGATGACGCTCTCGTCCACATAGCCCTCGAGATACGAGCGCTCCTCGTCATTGGTCATCATGAGCTCCTGCACGCTGCCCCGGGGGATGCCGAAGGCGGCGTACACCTCCTCGGTCTGAGCGTTGGTCAGATCCGCGCCGATGACGGCGCACTCGGTCCCTGCCGCCCGGGCGGGCGTCACGGGCGCGAGGACGGCTGCGATGAGCAAAAAGGCAATAAGCTTCACTGTCAGTTGTTTGCGTTTCATAGCGGGTTCTCCTGTCGCGGGGTCAAAATGATCCTTCCTTACCTTCACGTTGTATTCTATTCCCCGGAGGGAACAATATACTGAGACATGACAGAAGGCCCCGAGGGGAGCTCCTGCCGGTGTCAGTATCCTCGGCGGGAAAAGCCCCGCCGAAAAGACAGACGCTTTTCGGCGGGGTGAGGTTCACTTGTCTCCCGGTTCAGTCGGCCAGCTTGATCGAGGAGATCACGGGCTGGTTGTCCACGGTGATGTGGCCGTCGCTGCCCGTCACCTGAGCGGTGGAGGCGATCAGGTCCACGATCTCCATGCCCGAGATCACATTGCCGAACACGGCAAAATCCCCGTCGAGATAGGTGGCGTCGTTCTGCAGGATGTAGAACTGGCAGGAGGCGCTGTTCTTGTTGATGCCCCGGGCCATGCCGAAGGCGCCCCGCACGTTGGACAGGGGGTTGTTGTACCCGTTGGAGTTGAACTCGCCGGTGATCGTCTCGCCGGAGGTCCCGGTGCCGTTCTTGTTCGGGTCGCCGCCGTAGATCGCAAAGCCGTCGATGGCGCGGTAGATCGTGAGATTGTTGTAAAAGCCCTTTTTCACCAGGTTCAGGAAATTGGACGCGGTGACCGGCGCGGTGTCAGCGTCGATATCCACCTTGATCGTGCCGTAATCCTTGATGGTGATCTCCACCGTGTGCTTGCCGGTCCAGCTCTTGCTCCCGCCGCAGGCGGACAGCGCCGTGACGAGCAAAAGCACGCTCAGCAGCAGAACTATCGTTTTTTTCATAGCGTTAACCTCCGTTCATTCCAAAGACGGATGGATCGGGCGCCCGGTTCACCCGGCCAGGCCCCGGGCAAATTCGGCGATGCGCTTCACTTTGTCCAGGCTGCCCTCGGCCGTCTCATCCCGGGCAAGGACGTACATCTTGATCTTGGGCTCCGTGCCGGAGGGCCGCACCACCAGCGCCGAGCCGTCGATCAGGTCGTAATAGAGCACGTTGCTGCCGGCGATGGGGGTCTTCTCCACCACGCCCAGACCGGGGACCGTGATGTCGCCGCTGGCATAGTCGCGCACCCGGGCCACCGCGATGCCGCCCATCTCCTCGGGCGGGTTCTCCCGCAGGGAGGCCATGAGCCTGCGCATCTCGCCGAGCCCGTCCACGCCGTACATATACAGGTTGAGCGTTTCCTCGCGGAAGTAGCCGTATTTGACATACAGCGCGTCCATTGCGTCGGCCAGGGTCATGCCCTTGTCGAAATAGTAGGCCGCCATCTCGGCGATGAGCATGGAGGCGGTGACCGCGTCCTTGTCCCGGACGTAGTCGCCCATCATATAGCCGTAGCTCTCCTCAAAGCCCAGCAGGTAGGTGTAGGTGCCCTGCTGCTTGTATTCGGCCAGCTTCTCCGCGATGAACTTGAAGCCGGTGAAGGTCTCGTCGAAGTGTACGTCGTTGACCTCGCAGATCCGGCGCACCATGGAGGTGGACACGATGGTGGTGATCGCCGCGGGCATGGCGGGCATCGTCCCGGTCTCCCGCCGCGCGGTGATGATGTAGTCGAGCAGCAGGCAGCCCATCTGGTTGCCGGTGATCGTGACGTAGTCCTCGCCCTTGCGGACCATGACGCCCACGCGGTCGGAGTCGGGGTCGGTGCCGATGATCAGGTCGCTGCCGAGCTCCTTGGCCATATCCACGGCCAGATAGAAGCCCTCGGGATTCTCCGGGTTGGGGCTGACCACCGTCGGGAAATTCCCGTCGAGCACCATCTGCTCCTTGACGGGGTAGACATGCTTGACGCCCAGCCGGCGCAGCGCCTCGGGCACGAGACGCCATCCGCAGCCGTGGAAGGGCGTGTAGACGATCTTGAAGTCGTCGGCCACCTTGGCGACGATCCGGCGGTTCACGGCCATTTTCATGACCTCGGAGAGGAACGCCTCGTCGGTCTCTTCGCCCATGAAGGTGATCATACCGGAGGCCACGGCCTCGTCGAAGTCCATCCGGCGGGGGGCGCGGAAGATGTCGGAATTGGCCATTCTTTTGGCGATCTGCTCGGCGTGCTGGGGCGGGAGCTGGGCGCCGTCGGACCAATAGACCTTGTAGCCGTTGTACTCCTTGGGATTGTGGCTGGCGGTGACGTTGATGCCCGCCTGGGCACCGTAATGGCGAACGGCGAAGCTCAGCTCCGGCGTGGGCCGCAGCGATTCAAAGATCCGCACCTTCACCCCGTTGGCCGCCATGATGGCCGCCGCCTCCCGGGCGAAAACATCGGAGTTGTTGCGGCAGTCGTAGCACACGCACACGCCCTTTTCCATGGCCTCGGCGCCCTCGGATACGATCAGCTCGGCGAACGCCTGGGTAGCATGGCGGATGATATGGATGTTCATCCGGTTCGTCCCCAGGCCCATGATGCCGCGCAGACCGGCGGTGCCGAAGGCCAGAGGCGCGTAGAAGCGGTCCTCGATCTCCTTGTCATCCCCGGCGATGGACTTGAGTTCCTCCCATTCGGTCTCGCTGAGCGCAGGGCTGTTGAGCCATTCCTCGTAAGTTTCTCTCCAGGTCATTCCAGTTCCTCCATTTCATTTTCTGCCGGCTCGCGGAGCAGTTCACAGGCGTCCGCCCACAGACTGGCGGGGACGAAAATGTCCGTGCCGGTGCCGCTCACGCCGATGATCAGCCGGCCAAAATCACCGTTCTCGGGGTATTGCTTCATACAGGGGATGCCATAGGATTCCATGCGGGACACCGTGAGCGCCTCTGCCATGCCGAGCGGCTCGCAGTGGCACAGATAGACCGGGGGCTCGAACTCTCCCGACTCGTCCCGGGGCCAGCGCTCCAGGAGCTCTCCGGGGATATACCTGCCCCATTCCGGCCTGGCTTTGTTTTCCTCCATCCGCTTCCTCCCGTTCTACTTATGATATTTACCGCCCTCATTGATCGTGAAGGCGCGGTAAAGCTGTTCGAGCACCATGACCCTGGCCAGATGATGCGGAAAGGTCATCCGGGACATGGAGATGCGCGCGTCAGCGCGCGCCTTGACGGCATTCGAAAGCCCGTCCGATCCGCCGATGATGAACGCCACGCGGCTGCGGCCGCGGTTAGCGCAGTCGGCGAGCCGGGCGGCCAGCTCCTCGCTGGAACAGAGCTCTCCCTCCACGCACATGGCCGCGGCAAAGGTATCCGGCGCCAGCCGGCGCAGCACGGCCTCGCCGTCCCGCTCCATGTCGCCGGTTTCGGGAAGCTCCGCGCGCTCGAGCTGACAGTAGCGGCTCAGCCGCTTGGCGTATTCGTCACAGGCGGCGGCATACCAGGATTCCTTGAGCCGGCCGACACATATCAGTTGGACACGCAGCATCGTTCGATCTCCACCGCCAGTTCTCCGCTGACGGGCGCCACATGGAGCGCCACCTCGCCGAAGCCCTCCGCGTCAAGCGCGGCGCGGACCGTCTCAAACGCCCGTCGGGGCGTGTTGTTCTCCCGGCTCAGATGGCCGAGGATCAGTGAGCGCGTGCCGCTGCCGGCCAGCATACAGGCCAGACGCGCGCAGTCGTCATTGGACAGATGCCCCCGTTCGGACAGGATCCGGCGCTTGAGCGCCGGGGGATACGCGCCGAAGCGGAGCATGTCGATATCGTGATTCGCCTCGATCAGAGCCGTGCCGCAGCCCCGGAGCGCCGAGAGCATCTCCCCGGAGATATGGCCCGTATCCGTGCAGCAGCCCAGGGCCTCCTCCCCGCTCTCGAGCCGGTAGCCCACGCTCTGATCGGTGTCGTGGGGCGTGGCGAAGGCCGTGACCGTCACGCCGCCGAGGACGAAGGGCTCGTCCACCCGGATGCGCCGCAGCCGGTCCTCCAGCTCGGGCATGGCGCCGCAAAGCCGGACGGCCACGGTGCGGGGCGCGTAGATCGGTACGGCGTGGTACTTCGCCATGGTCCGCAGCGCGGCGACATGGTCGCTGTGCTCGTGGGTGATCAGCACGCCGCGCAGATCCTCCACCGTCAGCCCCTGCGTATACAGCGCCGTTTTGATGCGCCGCAGGGAGATCCCCGCGTCAAGGAGAAGATTGGTATCGCCGCACCGCACCAGGGCGCAGTTGCCGCTGCTGCCGCTGGCGAAAACGACAAGCCTCATCCGGCGGAGGCGGCGTACCGCTCCGGCTCATCCGGCTCCCGGACGATGCGGATATCCGCGCCGAGGGCCTGCAGCTTGCCGACAAAGTTCTCGTAGCCCCGCTCGATATAATGGATGTCCTCCACGACCGTCACGCCCCTGGCGCACAGTCCGGCGATGACCATCGCGGCGCCGGCGCGCAGGTCGCAGGCCTCCACCGTGGCGCCGGTGAAGTTCTCGACGCCCTCGATGACTGCCACGCGCCCGTCCACCTGGATCTGGGCGCCCATCTTGCGGAGCTGGTTGGTATACTTGTAGCGGTTGTCCCATACGCCCTCGGTGATCACACTGGTCCCCTCGGCCAGGCACAGCGCCACGCCCAGCTGGGGCTGCATGTCGGTGGGGAAGCCGGGATAGGGCTGGGTCTTCACGTTGGCCCGGCGGAGCCGTCCGGAGGAGCGTACCAGGACCGACTCGGGGTATTCCTCCACCGTGACGCCCATCTCCCGCAGCTTGGCGCTGATGCAGTCGAGGTGCTTGGGGATCACGTTGGTGATGAGGACCTCTCCCCCGCAGGCCGCGGTGGCGGCCATGTAGGTGCCGGCCTCGATCTGGTCGGGGATGATCGCGTAGGTGCCGCCGTGGAGGCGGTCCACGCAGTTGACCTTGATGGTGTCGGTGCCGGCGCCGCGGATGTCCGCGCCCATGGAGTTGAGGAAGTTCGCCAGGTCGACGATATGCGGCTCTCTCGCCGCGTTCTCGATGATGGTC
>JAFXYJ010000064.1 GCA_017541825.1 Oscillospiraceae bacterium
AGGATCGTGTCCATCATGCCGGGCATGGAGGCGCGGGCGCCGGAACGGACGGAGACCAGCAGGGGGTTCGAGAGATCGCCGAACTTCTTGCCGTTGATGGCCTCCATCTTGGCGATGTTTTCCATGATCTCGGCCATGATCTCGTCGTTGATCTGACGGCCGTCCTCATAGTACTGGGTGCAGGCTTCGGTGGTAATGGTGAAGCCCTGGGGCACGGGCAGGCCGATGTTGGACATCTCGGCCAGGTTGGCGCCCTTGCCGCCCAGCAGCTCGCGCATACCCGCGTTGCCTTCGCTGAACTGGTAGACGTACTTTTTCTTCATAGTAGTCCTCCTATTGTAAAAGTTTTCAATTACGGTTTTCTTGACCGGCTAACAATTATAACACGGAATACCGTTCAAATTCAATGAAAAGTCTGTAAAACCGCGCGGTTTTTCATTTTCCCACACAGAAACGGGAGAAGATCCTTTCGGTCACGTCCTCGCGCACCAGCCGGCCTGTCAGCTCCGAGAGCGCGCCCATCGCGCCTTCGCATTCCGTGAGCACCGCGTCCGGCGGCCAGAGGCCGCGCATTGCCTCCGCGGCTGCGGCGAGATATTCCTCCGCCCGGGCGATGGCGTCGCGCTGACGCGTGTTGGTCAGGATCTCCCCCGCGGCGGCCTCCGGCGGCGGACACAGCGTCCGCACCGCCTGCGAGAGCTCGTCGAGCCCGCTGCCGTCCCGGGCCGAGACCACGCAGACCGCGTCGAACCGGTCCCGCAGCAACGCGGCGTCCCAGCGCGGCGGCAGGTCGGATTTGTTGGCCAGAGCGACGGCCCGGGGGGCGGTCCGCGCCAGAGCGCAGACCCGCTCGTCCTCCTCCGACCAGTCCCGGGACAGATCGAACACCGCCAGGATCAGATCGGCGCTGCCGGCGGCGCCCAGGGCGCGCTCCACGCCGGCCGCCTCGACGGCGTCCGCCGTGTCGCGCAGTCCCGCGGTGTCGGTCAGCCGCAGCGCCACGCCGCCGACCACGCAGCCCTCGGAGAGAGTGTCGCGGGTGGTGCCCGCCACGTCGGTGACGATGGCCCGCTCATAACCGAGCAGGGCGTTGAGCCAGGAGGATTTGCCCGCGTTGGGACGGCCGATGATGGCCGTGGGCACGCCGTGCTCCAGATACTGCCCCCGTTCAAAGCTGTCCAGCAGCCGCAGGAGCTTCCGGTCCGCGCCGGCGATGTCGGCGGCGTACTTTTCCAGCGTGAAGGGCTCGATATCCTCGTCGGGATAGTCGAGCACGGCGTGATAGTGGGAGCAGATGTCGGCCAGCAGGTCGTAGACCTCGTCCGCGCAGCGCTGCACCGCGCCGGAGAGCTGCCCCGCGGCGTTCCGGGCGGCCAGAGGCGTGCGCGCCTCGATGATGTCGATGACCGCCTCGGCCCGGGTGAGGTCCAGCCGTCCGTTCAAAAAGGCCCGGCGGGTGAATTCCCCGGCCAGGGCCTGCCGCGCGCCGCGGGCAAACAGCGATTCCAGCGCCGCGCGCAGCACCACCGGCGAGCCGTGGCACTGGAGCTCCGCCGTGTCCTCGCCGGTATAGCTGCGGGGCGCGCGGGAGACCGTGCACAGGCACAGGTCCAGCACCCGATCCTCCCCGTCGAGCAGCTCGCCGTAGACGAGCTGCCGGTCGGCGTGGGCCGACATGGGCTTTCCGTCCGCGGGACGGAAGACCCCGTCCATCAGCTTGACGGTCTCCGGGCCGGAGACGCGCACGATGCCGATGGCGGCGACAACGCCGCCGGAGGCGACGGCCGCGATCGTATCCCGCTGCGTCACCATGCGAACGTCACTTTCCCTTCGTTGTCGTAGGCGGCCTTGAACTCCTCGAGAGTGATGCCCTTGCGCATGATATACTCCGCGGCGAGCTGGCCCACATAGCGGTAATGCCCGGGCTCGGCGGCGTGGCCGGTATAGGCCTCCCGCCCCTCGGGGAAGCGGAGGATGAAGCCGTACTCGGCGCAGTGCTCGGTCATCCACTCGAGCACCGGCGTGGAGAACTTCGCCTCACCGTTCTCATCCACGAAATTCACGGCCAGGCCCGTCTGATGCTCGTCGGCGCCGGGGAAATAGCCCCGGGCGGTATAATACTCCTCCGCCTCTGCCAGGGACATCTCGCCCCGGTCGTACAGCGTGCTGGCCAGGCCGTTGAAGCGCGTGCGCTGGTCGGCGTAGGACAGGTAGCTCCGGCTGATGTGCACGGTGTAGCCCGCATCGCGGGCGGCGGCCAGAAAGGCCCGCAGGTCGTCGGCAGCGCGGGTCTGGAAGTAGTTGTTTTCGATGATCGTCATATCGGGGACGTAGCTCGCGCGCAGATAGTTGGTCCGGTCCAGGCCGTTGACCAGCAGATACCGCCAGTTGGACAGGCCCCGGGTCGTGTCGTCGCCGAGGGTCTCCGAGGCCGGCAGGTCGGAATAGTCCACCCAGCCCTCGGGGTACTCCCAGTCGAGCTCGCCGGGGATCTGCTCCTCGCCGAAGGGGCCGGCAACGGCCGCGTCCGGCTGGGAACCGCCCAGGTCCTCGGGGGAGATCCCGCTGTCCCTGGAGTAGAAAAGCAGCCCTATCACGGCGCAGGCGGCCACGCCCCCCACGATCACGCGGCGCAGCTTCTGCTTTTTCGGATCTTTTGGTTTGAGCCTCATATCGCTCCTCTTTTGCCCCGGGAGGCAAATCACAGGTTGACATTTCTCGACGCCAGCCTATATAATAAGTTGCCCTGAACGACCGATATACCATCGGAAAAGTCATAATATTATAGCACCATCCCCGTAATTATGCAAGTTTTCCCGCTTCGGCGGGGGATAGGAGCCCGTTTTTATGCTTGAAGTGCGTGATCTGTGTTACTCCGTGGACACCCCGGACGCCACACAGGACATTCTGAACCATATCTCGCTGACGATCCCCGACAACAAGCTCGTCGTGTTCACCGGCCCCAACGGCGGCGGCAAGACCACCCTTGCCAAGGCGATCATGGGTCTGGTGGAGCCCGGCGAGGGGACGATCCTGTTCGACGGACAGGACATCACCGGCCTTTCCATCACCGAACGCGCCCGCCTCGGCATCAGCTACGGCTTCCAGCAGCCGCCGCGGTTCAAGGGCATCAAGGTCAAGGACCTGCTGGGCCTGGCCAGCACCAAAAAGCTTCTTTCCAAGAAGGACGCCTGTTCCTACCTGACCCAGGTGGGCCTGTGCGCCAACGACTACCTCGACCGGGAGGTGGACGCGTCCCTCTCCGGCGGCGAGGTCAAGCGCATCGAGATCGCCACGATCCTCGCCCGGCAGCCGAAGCTGATGATCCTTGACGAGCCGGAGGCCGGCATCGACCTGTGGAGCTTCGCCCGGCTGACCGAGACCTTCGAGGAGCTGCACCGCCGGGGCGACTGCACGATGATCATCATCTCCCACCAGGAGCGCATCATCTCCCTGGCCGACCGGGTGATCGTCATCGACCGCGGTGCGATCCTGCAGCAGGGCACCGCCGAGGAAATGCTGCCCGCCATCGTGTCGGGCACCCTCGGTTCCTGCCCCATGATCAGTGAGGAGGTGCGCGCATGAGCGAGCTCAACAGTGTCGATACCGCCCTGCTGGAGATCATCGCGGGCATGAAGAACGGCAAGGCCGACGGCGCCTACAATATCCGCAAGGACTCCGGCTGCGCGGACCGCGTCAACACCGACAACGTGAAGATCACCACAAAAGAGGACAAGCCGGGCATCGACGTCACCTTTGCCCCCGGCTGCAAGGACACCTGCCATATCCCCGTCATCATCACCGAGTCCGGCCTGCGGGAGACCGTATACAACGACTTTTTCGTCGGCGAGGGCGCGGACGTGCTGATCATCGCCGGCTGCGGCATCCACAACTGCGGCGAGGACGCCTCCGAGCACGACGGCGTCCACACCTTCCACATCGGCAAAAACGCGAAGGTCAAGTACGTGGAAAAGCATTTCGGCGAGGGCGACGGCCTCGGCGAGAACATCATGAACCCCGCCACCGTGGCCTACCTTGAAGAGGGCGCGGTGCTGCAGATGGAGACCAGCCAGCTCGCGGGCATCGATTCCACCAGGCGCGAGACCCGCGTCGTCTGCAGCGAGGGCGCCGAGGTGGTCGTCACCGAGCGGCTGCTGACCCACGGGAAGCAGCATGCCGATTCCGACATGGAGATCGTCCTCAACGGCACCGGGTCCAGGGGCCGGGTCATCTCCCGGAGCGTGGCCCAGGACGAGAGCGTCCAGGTGTTCCGGCCGCGGGTGGTGGGCAACGCCAAATGCTTCGGCCACGTCCAGTGCGACTCGATCATCATGGGCAATGCGAAGATCAGCTCCGTCCCGGAGATCGCCGCCAACGACATCGACGCCCAGCTCATCCACGAGGCCGCCATCGGCCGCATCGCGGGCGACCAGCTCCTGAAGCTCGAGACGCTGGGGCTGACCCCCGAGGAGGCGGAGGATCGGATCCTCAAGGGCTTCCTCGCCTGACAAAAACGATCACAGGGCTGCCGTTGAAAAACGGCAGCCCTGTTTTTTTCGGCGTCTGTGCGCCGTCATTTCTCCGACGCCAGCCAGGTCTCCCGGTCCAGGCGGGTGACGGTCTCGGTGCGGTATTCGCCCAGCGCCGGGACGAACACGTTCTCCCGCGTGAGGACAGGGACAAAGCCGCATTTCTCCTGCACCCGGCGGGACCTTTCGTTGCCGGCGTACGCGCCGCACCAGAGCGTCCGGAGCCCCAGCGGACCGAAGGCGTAGGCCTGCAGCGCGCGCACGGCCTCCGGGATCAGGCCCCGTCCCCAGCAGGCCCTGGCGATCCAGTAACCGACCTCCGCCTCGTCATCGCCCCGGCAGAGATCGGAACGCGCGCCGACCATCAGCCCCACGCTGCCCACGGGCAGACCGGAGGCCTTGTCCACGACGGCGTAGGTCTCCGGCTCGGAGAGGACGGTTTTGATGATATTCAGGCTGTATGCCGGGCTCGTGTGGCACGCCCAGCCCGCCGCAGGGCCGACCTCCGGGTCGGCGGCGATGGGATAGAGCGCTTCGGCGTCGCTCCAGCGCCAGGGCCGCAGGAAAAGCCGCCCGGTCTCCATCACGTGGTGGACGTACATCCGCGCGTCCTGTTCCTCACCGTCGCCGCGCGCCGGGCACAGGTACCGCCAGCCGTGGCGCTCGTAAAAGGAATCGTGGTCGGTGAGCAGATAGAGCGTGTCCGTGCCCCGGCGGTGCTGATCCGCCGCGACGAGATCCAGCAGCGCTCCGGCGAGCCCCTGCCCGCGGCAGTCCGGCTCGGTGAATACCGCGCAGACGTTGGGCGACAGGTCCTTCCGGTCGTGGAAGTCGTTTTCGATGACGCCCATCCCGGCGACGATGCGCCCCTGCGCCGCGGCGATATACCATTCGGGCACGCCCGCGCCGGTGAGCGCGGCGGTCATGCTCTCCGCGTAGGCTTCCCGGGGAACGCCCCATTTTTCATGAAACCAGTCCGCCGCCGCGTCCAGCAGCGCAGGCCGGTCGGACAGACGGATCAGCGTATAATCCATTTGCTTCGCCCCCCTGCCGGGAGTATAGCACACACGCGCCGAAAACCGCAATCATTGGCCGCACGAAATGAAAAGCCGCCGGCGCCGCCGGCGGCTTTTCGCTTTTTTACACGGCTTTGAGCACGACGCCGTCGGCCGTCACCCCGCAGGCGGTCAGAATCTCGTCCACGGTTTTGACCGGCGTGATTGTCAGCGCGGCCTTGACCTCCTCGGGCACGTCGCGCAGATCGTCCAGGTTGTCCTCGGGGATGAACACGCGCTCCACGCCCGCGCGCTGGGCGGCCATGAGCTTCTCGGGCAGGCCGCCGATGGCGTTGACGCCGCCGCGCAGCGACACCTCGCCGGTCATGGCGATCACGGAGGGCACGGTCCTGCCCGTCACCAGCGAGGCGATGGCCGTGGTCAGCGTCACGCCGGCGGAGGGACCGTCCTTGGGCGTCGAGCCGTCGGGCACGTGGATGTGCAGGTCGTTTTTCTCGAACATCGCAGCGCTGCCGGGGAACATGTGCCGCACCAGACTGATGGCCAGCTGCGCCGACTCCTTCATCACGTCGCCGAGCTGCCCGGTGACGGTGATCTTGCCGCTGCCGGGGGTAAACATGGTCTCGATGTACAGGATCTCGCCGCCCACAGGGGTCCAGGCCAGCCCGGTCACGATGCCGGGCGCCGTGTTCCTGCGCACGGTGCGGTGGCGCAGCGGGTTCATGTCCAGATACTCCCGCAGGGACTCGGGGGTGACCTCCAGATGCTCCTCGCCGCGGACCAGATGCACCGCCGCCGTGCGGCAGAGGGTGTCCATCCGTTTCTTGAGTCCCCGGACGCCCGCCTCCCGGGTATAGTCGGAGATCACCGCGGAGAGAGCCTCGTCCGTGACGGTAATCGCGTCCCCGGTCAGGCCCACCGCCTGCATGGCCTTCGGCAGCAGATGCTTGCGGGCGATCTCCAGCTTTTCCAGCGGCGTGTAGCCCTGGAACTGGATGACCTCCATGCGGTTGAGCAGCGGCTCGGGGATCGTGTCGGCGCTGTTGGCCGTGCAGATGAACAGCACGTCGGACAGGTCGTAGGGCACGTTCATGTAGTGGTCGGTGAAGGTGCTGTTCTGCTCGGGGTCGAGGACCTCCAGCAGCGCGCTGGCCGGGTCGCCGTTGTAGGAAACGGACAGCTTGTCCACCTCGTCGAGCACCATTACCGGGTTGGACACGCCGCTCTTGGCGATGGCGTCCATGATCCGCCCCGGCATGGCGCCGATGTATGTGCGCCGGTGGCCGCGGATCTCGGCCTCGTCCCGCACGCCGCCCAAGCTGACGCGCACGTACTCGCGCCCCAGCGCCCGGGCGATGCTCTGCCCGATGCTGGTCTTGCCGGTGCCCGGCGCGCCGACGAACAGCAGGATCGACCCGGACTGCTGCTTTCTCAGGTTCATCACAGCGATCTGCTGGATGATCCGGTCCTTGACCTTTTTGAGACCGAAATGGTCCTCCTCCAGCACCGCCTCGGCCGCGGACAGGTCGATGGGCCGGGCTTCTTCCTTCTTCCAGGACAGGCCGGTGAGGAAGTCCAGGTAGTTGTAGAGCATTCCCGTCTCCGCGCCGTGATCCCCCTCCTGCCGCAGCCGGGAGAGCACCTTGTCCGCCTCTTTGCGGGCCGTCTCGTTCATGCCGGACTCGGCGATCCTGATCTCCAGCCGGCGCAGATCACTGACGTTTTCCGGGTGCATCTCGTCCAGCTCGCGCTGCAGGTATTCCAGCTGCTTGCGGATGGCGTTCTCGCGGTAGAGCTTCTGGTAATCCTCCTGCCGCTCGCTGTTGGCCTCCTGGCTCAGCTTGGCCATTTCCAGATTTTCGTAGATGAACTTTTCCAGCAGCGCGGTGCGCGCGGCGCGGCTGTCCTCGGCCAGGATGGCGTACCGCTCGGCGTTGGAGCTCTCGATCCAGGGCGAAAGGGCCGCGGCCAGCTCCCCGAGGGAGCTCTGGCGGTCCAGGAACGCCCGCGCGGCGGCGCCCCAGGGCTGGTCGGCCAGGAACCGGTACAGCGCCTCCCGGGCCGCCTGGGCCCGGCGGGCCTCCTCTTCTTCGGAGATGTCCGCGGCCTCCTCCCGGCGGGACACGATCAGATCCAGACGCCCCTCCGGGGAGACGCCGATGCTCTCGATGTCCACCCGGTTCCCGGCGCGGATCACGAGAAAGCCCTCGCCGGAGACCTCCCGGATGACGCCGGAAAGACCGATGGGATAAAAGCTCTCGGCGGTGAACGTCTGGTTTTTCGCCCCCTCGCGGGAGACGATCATCGTCACGCGCTCATCGACCTCGGGGCTGCGCCCGGTCACCTCGCGGTACTGCGAAACGCGCATGTACAGATCGGCCGCGGGCACCAGCAGCATATTGTATGTGGGAAGAATCGTCATGTAGTTACCTCCTTGGATTGGCACTCGACGGAAAAGAGTGCTAACGGCAGGGCAAAAAAGAACTCCCCCGCGGGAGAGGATTATTTGCCTCTGTAAGCTTGACAACTGTCCATATTCTGATATGATAATAGCACGACGTGGACAGATGTCAAGCTTTTTGAGGATTGTTTACAGTTTTTTCAAGATTGGAGCGTGCCTATGTACCAGGGAACGAACCCCTCCGCGCTGGACTCACAGCGGCGGATCGCCGGGGCCATGATGGATCTGATGACGGCCAGACCTTATGACGCGATCTCCGTGGCGGCGCTGTGCCGTACGGCGGGCGTTTCCCGGCAGACTTTTTACACGCTTTTCCGCTCCCGGGAGAACGTGATCACCTATCTGCTCTCGCAGGACGCGGGAAACGCGCCTGTGGACTGTTCGAATCTGGACGCCATGCTGCACGCCTACTGCCGCAGCTACACGCAGTTCGTGGTGCGCAAGGAGCCGGTGCTCCGGCAGCTGGCGGCCAACGGGATGATGTCGGTGCTCTTCCGGCTGTTTTCCGCGTCTATACAGAGGATCAACTACCTGCAGCGCTATGTATGCGAGGAGCTGCGGCCCTATCTGGCCGGATATGTGGCAGCCGGTCTCACGAGCATCACGCTGACGTATCTGTGCTCCGACACCGATCCGGACACGCTCGAATCGGTCGCCTACACGCTGCTCAAGGGGCAGCTGTTCGACAAGGAAGTGTAAAGCGCGCCGGAAGCGGCCCTCACATATGAGAGAGGGGCAAAAGGGCCCGCGGGATAACCGCGGGCCTTTTTGCATATACTTCCACCGGTGATGCGACATGAACAAGGAGATCCGGAACAACTATATCCGATGGATCGCGATTTCCCTGGGCGCGGGCGGGCTTTCCGGGCTGCTGACCCGGGAGGGGACCCGCTGGTTCAACGACAATGTGAACAAGCCCGCGCTGAACCCGCCGGCCTGGGCGTTCCCGGCGGTGTGGGCCGTGCTGTACGTGCTCATGGGCGTGAGCGCCGCGCGGATCGCCTCGCTGCCGGATTCCGACCGGCGGACGGCGGGCCTGCGGCTTTTCTGCGTCCAGCTGGGCGTCAATTTCTGCTGGAGCCTGCTGTTTTTCAACGCCCGGGCCTACGGCTTCGCCTTCGCGTGGCTGACGCTGCTCTGGGGGCTGATCGTGTGGATGATCCTTTCCTTCGGCGAGCTGGACAAAACTGCCGCCCGGCTGCAGATCCCCTACGCGCTGTGGGTTTTCTTTGCCGGGTACCTGAATCTGGGCGTGTGGCTGCTCAACCGATGATGTGTTGTTTGATCCGCGACCGGTGTTGGAGCAAAAGCGCATATCCCCGGTCACGGCTCAAAAACCCAACCGTCCTTTTGTCACGGCGTGCGCCCGAAAGACAGCGGGATGCCTTTATATAACGGCCGCCGGCAAAAAAGAGCATCTGTCACGATCGGACAGATGCTCTTTTTACGCTGTGCGGGCCCGAAGGGGATCAACCAGCCGCTGCGGGCTTCCCCCGGGTGCGCAGCGTCTGGAAGAGGATCACCGCCGCGACGATCAGCGTCCCGGCGATA
Organism: Oscillospiraceae bacterium; assembly: GCA_017541825.1. Classification (GTDB taxonomy): domain Bacteria; phylum Bacillota; class Clostridia; order Oscillospirales; family Oscillospiraceae; genus Apopatocola. Next base: position 9,558 of record JAFXYJ010000064.1, read on the forward strand.
TCCGTCGCCGTGCCCGGATAGATCAGGCACAGCCCGCCGCCCAGAGCCAGCAGCCGTTCGAACAGATTGAGCCGGGCGCGGAAATATCCCTCGAGCCCCATGCCCACGCCGAACATGCCGACCATGGAGGTCACGGCGATGAGCAGCACCTCGGCGGCGTTGGTGTCCACGAGGATCATGGCGGGGTTGAGCGCGAACATGTAGGGCACGATGAACGCCGCGATGGCCAGCTTGGAGGCGTTGAGGGCGGTCTTCATCGGCGGGGCCTTGGCGATGGCGGAGCCGGCGTAGGCGGCCAGCGCCACCGGCGGCGTGATATCGGCCACGATGCCGAAATAGAACACGAAGAAGTGCGCGGCCACCTTGGGCACGTTCATGGCGATCAGGATCGGCGCGCAGGTGGAGGCCATGATGCAGTAGTTGGCGGTGGTCGGCACGCCCATGCCCAGCACGATGCAGCAGAGCATCGTGAAGAACAGCGCGATGAACACCCGGCCCCCGGCCACCGCGACGATGGCGGAGATCAGCCGGGAGGCAAGGCCGGTGGAGGTGATGCACCCGGCCACGAGACCCGCCATGGCGCAGGCCACGGCCACGGTGATCGAGCTCTTGGCGCCGGCCTCCAGCGCGTCGACGAATTTCCCCGGCGTCAGGCAGCCGGAGGTATCGCCGTCCTTTGAAAGCTTCGCCACGAGGATGTTCAGCAGGCCCACGGCGATGGCCACGATGATGGCGATGGCCGCGGAGAACTGCATGGTCCGCGCGCCGGTGGACACCAGCCACACCAGCACCACCAGCGGGGCGAGCAGGTACACCTTCGGCAGCAGCGCGAGCAGTCTGGGCAGCTCCTCCGGGGCGATGCCGCGCAGCCCGAGCCGCTTTGCCTCCAGGTGGACGACGATGAAGATACCGGTGAAATACAGCACCGCCGGCAGGATCGCCCGCAGGGCCACCTGTCCGTAGGGGATGCCCATGTATTCCGCCATCAGGAACGCCGCCGCGCCCATGACGGGGGGCATGATCTGGCCGCCGGTGGAGGCCGCCGCCTCCACGGCCCCGGCAAATTCCGGCCTGTAGCCGGTCTTTTTCATCATCGGGATCGTGACCGAGCCGGTGGTGACCGTGTTGCCGACGCTGGAGCCGGAAACCATGCCGCACAGCGCCGAGGAGATGACCGCCACCTTGGCCGGACCGCCGGAATAGCGGCCCACCAGAGCGTTGGCCAGGTTGATGAAGAACTGTGAGATCCCCGTCCGTTCGAGGAACGCGCCGAAAATGATGAACACGACGATGTATTTCGCGCAGACGTTGATGGGGGTGTTCATCATGCCGGTGGGGGTGAAGTAGAGGTCGTAAATGACCTTCCCGAACCGGACGTGGGAGAAGGTATAGACCATCAAAGCCCCGACCACACACAGGATCGGGATCCCCACGCAGCGCCGGCACAGCTCCATATAGGCCAGGATGGAGACGACCGCCATGATGACCATTTTCGGGTCCTGGGTGACCCGGGTGGCCAGCTTGATGATGCTCGTGGCGTTGGCGGCGAAATAGAAGAACGGGATCGACCCCGCGGCCATGAGCACGATATCGTACCAGGGCAGGGTGTTGGGCCGCACGTGTGTCTTGCGGATGGGATAGTGCAGATAGCCCAGGATCAGCACGCAGCCGAGGAAGATGTTCAGCCGCTCCTCGGGCATCATGGTGCTGAACAGCGTCACCCAGATGCAGTACACGGAGAAGCCCGCGGCCAGGAACCGCAGGATCTGCCGGGGGACCCCCTCCCAGACGCGGGTGTTGGACTCCCGGTCGTACTTTTTCATGACGGCCTCAACGTCGGCGGCTGCGTCGGCGCCCTCCGGCGGGAGGTCGGGCAGGCTGTTCTTCTCTTTGTAAGCCATGGGTGCACTTCCTTTCGGAACAACGCAGAATAATAAAGTTCAGGGGGTGCAGGGCAGCCTGCACCCCCCGGAAGTGAAAGTCGGGTTTTACCGCGTGGGAACGGTGATGCCCTGCTCGGCGTAGTAGCGGGCCGCGCCGGGATGGTAGGGCACCGCGGTGATCGAGGACGCCAGATCAAGGCTCAGGTTCGAGGCGATCGCGTGGGCGTCGAGAAGCTGGGGCAGGTTCTCGTAAACGCCCTTGACGAAGTTGTAAACGTCGTCGTCGGCCACGCTGTTGTCGGCGATGATGACCGCGTTGATGGCCACGGTGGCGCAGTCCTCGGGCGTGCCGTAGATGCTCGCGGGGATCGTGGTCTTGCTGTAGGTGGGGATGTCCGCAACCAGCTTGTCGGCATGCTCGGCGTCGAGGCTGATCAGATAGACCTGGTTGGTGGCGGCCAGGGAGGTGACCGCGGACACCGGCGCGCCGGCCACGACGAAGGCCGCGTCGATCTGGCCGTCCTGCAGGGCCTCGACCGAGTCGCCGAAGGACTGATAGGTGGGCTTGATGTCATTCTCGCTCAGACCGTAGGCGCCGAGGATGTCGATGGCGTTGAAGTATACGCCGGAGCCGGCGGCGCCGATGGACACGCTCTTGCCCTTCAGGTCAGCCACGGACTTGATGTCGGGATTCAGCATGACGATGTGCACGCTCTCGGGATAGAGCGCCGCGACGACGGCGAAGCTGTCGTTGGGGCCCACGTCCTCAAAGGTGTTGGTGCCCTGGTAGGCGTAGAGCATGACGTCGTACTGGGTAAAGGCGAGCTGGGCGTCGCCGGCCTGCAGGGCCTCGATATTGGCCTTGGAGCCGCCGGACGCGATGGCCGCCACGTAGGTCGTCGTGGTGCCGGTGACCTTTTGTGCCATGATGTTGCCGAAGCCGTAGTAGGTGCCGGTCTCGCCGCCGGTGGTGAATACCAGATACCCGCCGGAGGCGTCCTCTTCTTCCTTCTTGGTCCCGCCGCAGGCGCACAGCGACAGGATCATGACAAGCGCCAGGATGATGGCAAGTGTCTTTTTCATGTGTTTTCTCCTCCTCTCAAGATAAGCAAAAATAAAGGAAAACCCTTGCAAAAATTCAAGATGGCCGTATTATACTCCAATTATTATGGAAACGCAAGCCGTTTTTGCATTTTTCACCGCGCCTCCTGCAGAATCGCTCCCCGCCATGAGACGCGCGGCGAAGGGGCCCCGCAGCCGGGGGGCGGCGCGTTTTTCCGTGACCGGGGGTTTTACCATTCAGCTCCATTGTCGGTGGTTTACCGGGGAAATGCTCTTTTTCCGTAACCGGGGTGAGCCGGTTCTGCTCCATTGTTATACTGACTTGCAGGCAATTCGCTTTTTTCCGTGACCGTGGGTTGGCGCATTCAGCTCCATTGTCGGTACTATACGAAAGTAATGCGCATTTTTCTTTGCGTATCTTTCTTTTGAAAAGCCCAAAAGAAAGATACGCGAGAAAGAAAAGGCTCGGTGCAGGACTGCAGGCGGCAGCCTCTTAAGTCTATCACTCAACAGGCATCAGCGCCGCCGGGGGCGGAGAAAGGCCGGTCGGTTTTTCCGCAGCCGCGCCGTTGGCGGGCCGACAGCGAAGCCGGCCCGGGAACGGCAATGCGGCAAGGTGGATATGTTTGCTGGAACCCATTCAGTTTCGCACTGAGCAAAGCCGCTGACGCAATAAGTCTTAGGGGGGTCCAGGGGGAGCGCATTGGAAGCGCTCCCCAGGTCGCGATCATAGATCGCTCCCCGCTTTGGCTACAAATGCGCCCCCGGCGCATTTGCTTAACGCGTCGCGCCCTGGCTGTCTTTTCTC
>JAFXYJ010000065.1 GCA_017541825.1 Oscillospiraceae bacterium
CTCCGGCGCTGCCCCCTCCGGGGTCGGCGCTGCGGTCGGCAGAGCCGGTCCCGGCGTGACGGCCGGTGCCGACGCCGACAGAGCCGCTGGATCCGGCGGCGTCGGGGCCGCGGCGGCCCGCGCCGGCGGCCGGACCCAGCCAAGGGCCGCAAGGATGAAAATGTACGCGGATCCCGCCGCTATAAAGGCGGCGAGCATCCGATGGTTCCTTTTTTCGCGGTCCGCGCAAAACGGATCGGAAAGCTTTGCGCATTTGTCCTTCCCGGAGGACAAGGGCATGGTCTCATTCCCCTTTTTCCAGCCACTCCAGTGTCTGAACAGAACGGGGATGGGGCGTACCGTGGGAGGAGACCTCGATCATGCTCAGACGCAGCGCTGCGATCATGGCCTGATCCAGATCCTCGAAGGCAAGAGCGCGTACCGTTTCCACGCCGGGGAAATCGCGGTTCGGCTCGATGAAATCCGCCAGATAAATGATCTTTTCCAGCGTCGACATCCCCACGCGGCCGGTGGTGTGCCACTCGATGGCGTCGGCCACGGCGTCGGAAACGCCGAAGAGATCGCGGGCGAGGTACGCGCCGGTCCGGGCGTGATAGAGCTTCGGTTCCCTGCGTTCGGCGGCGTCCGTCATGATATCATACTTTTCGTACAACCGCAACTGTTCTTCCGGAGAGAGCTTTTTTGTGATGTCATGGAGAATGGCCGCCTCGGCGGCATCGCCCCCATCCTCTCCCCAGCGCTCTGCCAGTGCCGCGGCCGTCTGCTCGGTGCCCTGCACATGGGCCACCCTGGACGGCTTGAGCATGGGGTAAGCCTTTCCCCGCAGCCAGGCGAGATCGGGTTTCGCGTTGTAATACCGGCGGCGGATGATCTCGCTGTAGACCGGGTCGGAGAGCTTGCCGCAGCCCTGCCGCTCATGCAGCCCGGCGCGCAGCTCGGTGGAGTTCATCTCCAGCGGGACCTTGCGGATCAGCGTGATCCGCGCGCCGTAGGTCTCCCGCAGATGCCGGGCCATGATCTCCATCTGCGGATAATCGCCCTCACACCGCGGCAGCGCCACGAGAACGCATTCGGACAGGATCTGGTCGAACTCATACCAGTTCTCCATGCTCATTAGCATATCCGTTCCGACCAGAAAATATAGCTCCGCGTCCTCATACCGGTCGCCGATCTCCCTGATCGTGTCCACGGTATAACTCTTGCCCAGGCGAACGAGTTCCAGATCGAGCACCTCCGCGCCCTCCTGGTCCTCAAAGGCCAGCTGCGAGAGGCGCAGACGGCCCTCCGCGCCGGGACTGCCCTCCGCAAGCTGCTTGTGGGGAGGCATCCCCGCGGGGATGACGAGGATCTTTTCCGGATGGAGGGCGGCGGCCGCCGACTGCAGCGCCGATTCGTGGCCCAGATGCGGCGGATTGAAGCTGCCGCCATAGATCAGTACTCGCATTTACTTTTTCTTTCGCCGCTCGCTGACGAGCTCGATCTTCGGTTCCTTGTCATTTCTCTTGTAGATCACGAATTTGTTTCCGATGACCTGAACGCCCTCGGCCCGGCACGCCTCGCACAGCGCCTCACAGGCCTCCCGCGCCGTCAGCAGAGACGTCTCGAGCACCCGGCCCTTGATAAGCTCCCGGGAACGGAGCGCGTCCGCGGTCTGGGCGATCACGTTCTCCGTGATCCCTCCCTTGCCGACCTGCAGGACCGTGTCGATATTCATGGCCATGGAGCGCAGCTGCGCGCGCTGCTTACTTGTCAGCATGGTATCTCTCCCACTCTGTTTTAAACTGTCTGAGCGCCCGTCCCCTGTGGGAAACGGCGTTTTTCTGTTCCATCGTCAGCTCCGCCATCGAGCAGGAGAAGCCGGCCGGCCGGAAGACGGGATCGTACCCGAAGCCGTTCTCTCCCCGGGGAGAGGTCAGGATCTCGCCCTCACAGGTGCCGCGGGCGCGCAGCACGTCCCCGTTGGGAAACACACAGCAAAGAGCGCTGACGAACCGGGCCGCGCGGTCAGGCGCGCCCTCCAGGTTCCGCAGCAGCAGAGTGTACCTGTCCCGATCGGAGTCGGCGTGATCGCCCGTGTAGCGGGCGGAGTTGACTCCCGGCGCGCCGTCCAGAGCGTCCACGCACAGGCCCGAGTCGTCGGCGATGGCCGCAAGGCCGGTGGCGCGCATGACCGCCTCGGCCTTGATGAACGCGTTCTCCTCGAAGGTGGCGCCGGTCTCGTCCACCTCATCGGTGAAGCCGGTGTCTTTTTTGGCCACGAGCTCCACGTCCAAGCCCGCGAACAGCTCGCGGAACTCGGTGAGCTTGTGGGCGTTGTCGGAAGCGAGCACCAGTTTCATGCCAGCAGCGCCTCCGCGAAGCCCCGGGCGTCGAAGGGCATCAGATCGTCAACGCCCTCGCCCACGCCGATGAATTTCACCGGCAGTCCGAGCTGGTCCGTGATGGCAAAGACGATGCCGCCCTTGGCGGTCCCGTCGAGCTTGGTGAGCACGATGCCGGTGAGCCCGGCACTCTCGGTGAACACCTTCGCCTGTATCAGGCCGTTCTGTCCGGTGGTGGCGTCGAGCACCATCAGGCACTCAACGGAGGCCTCCGGCAGCTCCCGGTCGATGACGCGGCGGATCTTGTTGAGCTCGTTCATCAGATTCTGCTTGTTGTGGAGCCGTCCGGCGGTGTCCACGATGACCACGTCGGCATGGCGTGCCTTCGCCGCGGCGATGCTGTCGAACACCACGGCCGCGGGATCGCTGCCCTCCTCGTGACGGACGATATCGCAGCCGGCGCGGTCAGCCCACACGGTGAGCTGCTCGGCCGCCGCGGCGCGGAAGGTGTCCCCGGCGCACAGCAGCACCTTTTTCCCCTCGGCGGTGAGCCAGGAGGCGAGCTTGCCGATGGTGGTGGTCTTGCCCACGCCGTTGACCCCGACGACGAGGATCACGGAAGGGACCGTGTCCAGCCTGAGGGACGAGTCGCCCACGTCGATGGCGTCGGCAAGGATCTCGATGAGCGTTCCGCGCAGCTGCGCCTGGCCCCGGCAGCCCCGGGCGCGGACCTCGTCATGGAGGTTTTGAATGATGCGCTCCGTGGTCTCCACGCCGGCGTCGGAGAGGATCATCACCTCTTCGAGCTCGTCGTAGATCTCCTCGTTCTCCTCGGTGAAGTCGGCGATCATCGTGTTGATCGTCGCAGTCATCTGGCTGCGGGTCCGCGAGAGACCCTGCTTCATTTTTTCAAAAAAACCCATATCGAATCCTCTGTCAGCCGATGGTCCTGAGCGCCTCGGCCATGTCCATGGCCAGCACGGTGCTCACGCCCTTTTCCTGCATCGTCACGCCGTAGAGCTGGTCGGCCTCCTCCATCGTACCCCGGCGGTGGGTGATGGCGATGAACTGTGTTTTGCCGCTCATGCGGCGCAGATAGCTTGCGAAGCGCGCGACGTTCTCCTCGTCCAGTGCGGACTCGATCTCGTCCATGACGCAGAACGGCGTCGGCCGCACGCGCATGATCGCGAAGTACAGGGCGATGGCCACGAAGGCCTTCTCGCCGCCGGAGAGAAGACTGATGTTGGAGACCGCCTTTCCGGGCGGCTGGATGCGGATGTCGATGCCGCAGCCGAGCACGTCGTTTTCGTCCTCAAGCTGCACCGCCGCCTTGCCGCCGCCGAAAAGCTCGGAAAAGATCTGGCGGAAGGCCGCGTCGATCTCCCGGATCTCCCGGCGGAAGATCTCCTCCATCTGTTCGGTGATCTCCCGGATGATGCCGAGGATCTCCCGCTTGGCCTTCTCCACGTCGTCCCGCTGGCCGGAGAGAAATTCATAGCGCTCGCTGACGCGTTTGTATTCCTCGATGGCGCCCAGATTCGGCGTGCCGAGGGACGCCATGCTCCGCCGCAGCTCGGATACCTGGCGGGCGGCCCTGGTCAGGCTGTCCACCTCCTGACGCACCTTCTGCGCCTCCGTGCGGCTGAGCTCATAATTGTCCCAGAGCTTGTCCACGAGTTGCTTTTCTTCCATATCGGCTGTCAGCTTTTTCTGTTCGAGCATCGCGGAGTTCTTTTCCAGCTCCAGAAGCTCCCGGTTTTTCGTCTGGGCCGCTTTGTCGGCGGCCACTCTCCGGCCCTCCAGCTCCAGCTCGCGGGCCGTCAGTCCGGCGATCTGCTCCTGCAGCGCGCGGATGCGTTCGCTGAACAGCTCCTGCCGCTCGCCGAGGATCCGAAGCTGTTCTTCCAGCTCGGCGTTGCTCTGTTCAACGGCGGCGGCGGCATCCCTGCTCCGTACGGAGTCGCCCCGGAGCTGTTCATGGAGCGCCTCGAGCTGCTCAATGGCCAGATAAACGGTGTTCTTCTCCGCGTCCAGCGAGGCCTGCCGTTCGCGCAGCCCGGCAAGGGTGCTCTCCACAGCCTTCTGCCGCTCCTGGAAGTCGGCGACGAGGGCCGATTTGTCCTCCATCTCGGCGCTCAGCGCCCGCAGCTCCCCGCGGGCTTCTTCGCAAGAGCGCTCCAGCGCTTCGATACGCCCCTCGTTTTCCTTTCGCCGCGCCGCGGCGGTCCGCTGCTCCTCCTCGAGGTCCGAGAGCGCCTGTTCGGAGGCGTCCCAGAGGAGCTGCGCCTGGGCGACGAGGCCCTCCTGTCGGGCCACGTCCTCCCTGGAATCGGACTGTTCCTCCCGGGCGGTCTCCAGCTCATAACGCGCCTTTTCCAGCTCTCTTTCCGCTTCGGCAAGCTGCTGCGCGGCCTCCGAGAGCGCACCCTCCAGCTCCGTGTGCTTTATGCGCAGGCGCTCGAGTTCGTTGGCGCGGGAGAGGATGCCGGTGTTTTTGGCGGTGCTGCCGCCGGTCATGGAGCCGCCGGCGTTGAGCATCTGTCCGTCCAGTGTCACGATGCGGAAGCTGCTGCGGTGCCTTCTGGCGATGGAGATGGCCGAGGTCAGATCCTCCGCCACGGCGGTGCGTCCGAGAAGATACGAGACGATATCCCTGTAGCGCGGGTCGGTCTCCACCAGGTCCGCGCCCAGTCCGATATAGCCCTCCTCTCCCTTCGGCGCGTCGCCGAGACGGGAGGGGCGGATGGCGTCGATGGGCAGGAAGGTGGCGCGGCCGGCGTCGCGTTTTTTCAAAAGCTCGATGGCGGCCTTGCCGTCGTTCTGCGTGTTCACGATGATATTGCTCACGGCCGCGCCGAGCGCCGTCTCGATCGCCAGCGCATAACGGTCGTCGGTGTGGATCATCTGTCCCACGGGGCCGTGAACGCCCCGGAGAACGCCGCGCTCGGACTCCTGCATCACGATCTTCGCGGCGCGGGCAAAGCCCTCCATGCTTTTTTCCAGCTCTGTGAGCATGTCGATGCGCGAGCGGCAGGATCGCAGCTCCACGGTGAGCTGGGTCCGGCGCTCGGCGAGCTCCGTGACGCGCTGCTCACGGGAGCCCATGAGCAGATTGTGTCCGCTGATGATATTGGTCAGGGTCGTCTCGCGTTCCGCGGCTTCGGCGAGACGCTTTTTCGCCTCGAAGAGCTCGGCGGAGGCCTGTTCGTTCTTTTCCTCGGCCAGGCGGCGCTCCTCGTCGGCGTGCAGGGCCCGCTCCTCCATGGTCTGCAGCGTTTCCCGCAGCAGACCGACGGCCGTGTCGTTTTGGGCGATGCGCCCGCTGAGCTCGCTCTCCCGGGCCACGAGCTCGCTCAGGCGGCGGCTCTCCTCATCCATCCCGGCGCGGTTTTCCTCTTCCCGGCTGCGGAGCTGCAGCATCTGCGCGTCCAGCTCCCGGCGCTCATCGCCGATGGCGCCGATGCGCTCCCGATGCTCGGCCACCTGCGCGAGCAGGCTTTCGGCGCGGTCGTCCTGTTCGCCCCGTTCCCGGGCAAACCGGGCCAGCATGGCGTTGTTATTCTCGATATTGGTCCGCACGACAGCCGCGCCGCTCTCGGTCTCGGCGGCGGCGGATTCCGCCTCCCGCAGCGTCTGCCGCAGGGTCTCCGTCTCGAGATCGTTGGCATGCATCCGCTCGGCCAGGCTCTCGCTCTCGGAATACAGCCTCTCCTGCTCGGCACGGGCAGCGGCGCAGTCGGTACGCGCGCGCTCGCAGTCGGCGCGCAGGATCGCGGACTGATCGTGGATGCGGTCAAGGTCCGCCATCCAGAGGGAGACCTCCCGCACACGCAGCTCATCGCGCAGCAGCA
>JAFXYJ010000066.1 GCA_017541825.1 Oscillospiraceae bacterium
CCAAACCCGAAAAGAGGCGACGATATGAAAAAACTGACCATCCCGGTGCTGGTGCTCGCGCTGCTGCTGAGCCTGCTGACCGGCTGCGCCGGCGGGAAGACGCCGGAGACGGCCGAGGAGCCCGCGCCCGAGACCGTCGAGGCCACGGAGGCCCCCGAGGCCGACGACGCCGGGGCCGACGACGCGGACGCTGCCTATCAGGCGCTGCAGGAGCAGATCGTGCGTATGGGCGGGACCTTTGATCCCGACACCGTCATCGCCACGGTCAACGGCCGCGACCTGACCTGGAGGATGTATTACTACTTCATCTCCGCCGATCTGCAGGAGTACATCTACTACACCATGGCCCTGCCCGAGAGCTTCGACACCGCGCTGACCGACGAGGTCACGCTCAACAAGTATTTCAACGACTCGGCCCTGTCCCAGTCGATTTACTACATCGTCGCCGACGCCAAGGCCGACGAGATGGGCGCCGCCCTCTCCGAGGAAACGCTGCAGTCCCTGGACGAATACATGGCGGGGCTGGCGGAGTCCTACGGCGGGGAGGAGGCCCTGCGGGAGGCCATGCGCTCGTCCTGCCTGGACGAGGAGCTGTTCATGTTCCTCGTCACCGCGTCGGAAAAGCTCTCCGCCATGAGCAGCGCGCTCTACGGCGCCGAGGGAGAGAAGCTCACCGACGAGGAGGTCCTCGACTGGGCGCGGGAAAAGGGCTATGTGCGCACCAAGCACATCCTCTTTTACTTCTACGACGAAAACTATCAGCCGCTCGACGACGAGGCCATCGCCGAGCGGAAGACCCGGGCCGAGAGCGTGCTCGCCGAGCTGAAGGATCTCTCGGAGGACCGCGCCGCGCTGGAAGCGCGGTTCGACGAGATCATGAACGCCGAGAGCGGCGACACCGGCGGGCTGCTGAGCTTCCCGGAGGGCTATACCTTCGCCGCCGGCACCATGGTCGACGCCTACGAGCAGGCCGCCTTTTCCCTGGAGGATTACGCGCTCTCCGACGTGGTGGAGACCTCCTACGGCTACCATATCCTGCTGCGGCTGCCGCTGTCCGCCGACGGCATGACCATGGACCAGAACTCCAGCACCGGCGCCTATATGACCCTGCGGCAGAGCGCGGCCAACGATCTGTTCGCCGGGCAGCTGGTGGACTGGATCAACGAGGCCGAGGTCGTCTGGACCGAGGGCTTTGAGGACCTTGATCTGAACGTCCTGCTCGCGACGCTGACCGACGGCGCCGCGGACGCCGCGCCCGATACGGCGCAGAGCGAATGAAAAAGCACCTCTGGACGATCGTTTACGGGCTGCTGCTCACGGCCTTCACCGCGTATATCGCGCTGGACACCTTCGTGCTCAGCAGCGCCTATCAGACCGGCGCCACCGAGATGAACACGGCCATGTTCGCCCCGGCGGAGACCGCCGTCACGCCCGCGCCCGCGCCCGAGGCCACGGCGACCCCGGAGCCCGAGGTCACGCCCACGCCCGAGCCCGAGGATCCCGTGCCGCTGGGCTGGACCGAGCATTCCTACCGGGACGAGAACATCCGCATCGAGCTGACCGAGCGCACGGAGTACAACACCCATATCTACATCGCGGACATCCGGATCTCCTCGGTGGAGTATCTGAAAGCCGCCTTTGCCCGGGACACCTACGGGAAAAATGTCCGCGGCCTGACCTCCGACATCGCCGAGGCCCACAACGCCATCCTTGCGGTCAACTGCGATTACTACGGCGCCCAGGAAAAGGGCTTCGTGCTGCGCAACGGCGTCCTGTACCGCAAGATCACCAACAAAAAGGACGTGCTGTGCGTCTGGCCGGACGGGAGGATGACCATCGAGGACTCCTATGCGCGTAAGGCCGACGAGCTGGCCGCGGAGGGCGCCTGGCAGATCTTTTGCTTCGGGCCGGGACTCATCGAGGACGGACAGGTGATCGTGGGCACCCGCGACGAGGTGCGGGTCTCCGCCAAGAGCAACCCCCGCACCGCCATCGGCATGATCGAGCCGGGCCACTATATCTTTGCCGTCTCCGACGGCCGCACCGACGCGAGCGAGGGCCTGTCCCTCTATGAGCTGGCCACCGTTCTGCAGAGTCTCGGCGTCACGGTGGCATACAATCTGGACGGCGGCGGTTCCTCCACCATGGTGTTCAACGGCGCCGTGGTCAACCGTCCGACCTCCTACGGGAACATCCGCGAGAGGGTGGTGAGCGATATTGTCTACATCGGTTGAGCGCGTCTGGCTGCGCCGGGCGCTGTGGCAGCTGGGCTGGACGCTGTTCCTCGCCTTCTTCGGGGCGGTGTACGAGCTCTTCGGCCACGAGGTATACTCCTACTATATGATCTACGCCTTCGCCCTCCCGCTGACGCTGGGCGTGCTGCCCTACGTCGTCCTCGCCCGGCGGGAAGCGCGGCTGCCGATGCGCTTTGCGCTCCAGCTCTGGGACAGCGGCGTGCTGACCCTGGCCGTGGGCAGCGTGTTCAAGGGCGTGCTGGACATTTTCGGGACCACGAACTCCCTGATCGCCGTATATCCGGCCGCCGGAGGGCTCCTGCTCGCGGCGGGACTGGCCCTCGGGCTCAAAAAAGACAAAAACTGATCCGACTCCCCGGACGGCGGCTGCCGCCCGGGGAGGTTTTTTCTTTTTCTTTTTTCTGTGACCGGGGTCGTACCATTTAGCTCCATTGTCGGTACTATTCTCAAGTAATGCGCTTTTTTCTTTGCGTATCTTTCTTTTGAATAGCCCAAAAGAAAGATACGCGAGAAAGAAAAGGCTTGCTGCAGGACTGCAGGCTGGCGCCTCTTACCTCTATTACTCAACAGGTATCAGCGCCGCCAGTCGCGCCACCCCGCTTGCGCTCCGGCGCTTGGTGGGAGATTAGTTTGGGTTTCTGCCTCTCACTCCGCTGCCGCAGGTGCGTATACTTGCCGACGTACGGTCTTGCCGTAGGGGCGATTCAAGACGCGCCCGCACATCGTCAACTCACGCACCACGCAGCGCCGAAGCGCAGCGGGGTGGCGCGGACGGGGATGCTGGAACCCATTCAGTCTAGCAGCGAGTTGAGCCGCTAATGCTAATGTCTTAGGGGGGTCCAGGGGGCGGCATTTGCCGCCGCCCCCTGGCTGTCTTTTCTCCTGCGTGGTCTTTTCTGCAGCACAGAAAAGACCCGCAAAAATGCGATATAACAACGGAAACGCAACCGATCGGAGCAAAAGGTGTTCGCAAAGAAAAAAGCGCATTACTTAGGTCAAGCACCGACAATGGAGCTGAATGGTACAACCCCGGTCGCGGATAAAAGCGCCAGCCCCGGTAAACCACCGACAATGGAGCAAAAGCGCCAGTCTGCGGTCAGGCCGAACGATACACAGCCCGCGGCAGAAAATCTGCCGCGGGCTGTGTGTTCCGTATTTGTCAGCGGAAGGGGTTCGTCCACTCATACTGGCTGCGCTCCCCGGTGTAGGGATTGTACACCACGGTACCGCCGGTGTCGTTCATGTAATACATATGCATGGCGTCGCGCATTTTGAAGTATTCCTCGGCTTTGCGCCAGCCGCCGAGGGTGGCGTCCTCGCCGTACATGACCTTGATCTCCGTGTCCGGCAGCGCCTCCCGCAGCTCCTGTACCTGGGCGGCGCTGAACATGTTCCCGCCGATCCACAGCCGCTCCAGCCATACCATCTGCTTGAGCTGGTCCACGTCGATGCGGCGCTGCTGCTCGGTCTTGACCCGGATGAACGCGATGTTCAGATGGCGCAGATTCCTGCACTCGAGCAGCGGCGTGAGATCGTAGAAGCTCGTTTTGAAGAGCTCCAGCCAGACCAGATCCTTGAGCCCGGCCAGCTCGGGGATCGTGTTGTGGGCGCAGTTGCCCAGCACGAGGTATTTCAGATGCGGCATCCCGGTCATGAAGGCCGTCTCATATTCGCCGGTCTCTCGGTTGTAGCCGTACCAGTGCTGATGGCCCAGGTCGATGGCGATCATGTCGTGACAGTAGCGCAGGTTGTCCGCGAAAACGTTCTTCTCCGGGTAGTAGTAATCGCAGTTGTACACGGTGAAATAGGTCTGGTCTGTCCGCACGCCGTAATTGTATACCTGCACGTACCACACGAACTGCACGTCGTCGTGGCGCAGGTTGATCGTCTCCATGTCCTCGTTGGAGATGCCGCAGCGGAGCATCGTCACCTTCCGGAGGGAGTGCATGGCGGGCAGATATTTTTCGATCCTTTCCGCGTCCTCCGCGGTCAGCTCCAGATCGTCGAAGCACAGCTCCTCCGCGTCGGTGGAGAAGGGCACGCCGAACAGCTGCGTCTTCCAGATCGGGAAGAGCTCCGGATGCCGCCCGGCAAAATCCAGGAGCACGGCGTCCGTGAGCCGGACGCCGGTGAAGTCGATCGTCTCCAGCTCCGGCAGCAGCGGCAGCCAGGTCTCGAGCTGGCCGAGCATGCTCCGGGTGAGGCGCTTGTTCGACAGATCCAGCGATCTGGTGTTCCACAGGACCTTTTCGCCGAAGATATTCACGATCCAGCGGAAGCGGACGCCGCTGAACTCCTCCAGGAGGGAGAGCTGTTCCCCGGGGGCGAGGGAGGCGTCGGTGACGGTGACCGACTCGACCTCCGGCAGTCTGCGCAGGGCCGCGGCGAGCTCCTCCGCCGTGATATCTGCGACGGACACGCTGCGGTCCTCAAAGAAGATCATCTTCCCCGAGAGGGTGACGTACCAGATCACCCGGGCGTCGGGCAGTGCGGCGGACAGGGCGGCCACCGCCTCCGGATCCGTACAGGCCGTGGCGTCCACCTGCCGGAGCACGTCGAACTTGGAAAACTCCGGGATCTCGGCCGCGGTGAAATCCCCGGTCACGATCTCGGTCTCGTCGGAGGAATAGGTGATCCCCGCGATCGTCACGTCCCGCAGCACCTTCGCCCCGGGCAGGGCGGCCGCGGCGGCCTCGTATTCCCTGTCGGTCAGCTCCTTTCCCCGCAGATCCAGCACCTGCGTGCTCCGGGGCAGGAACTGTCCGTCATAAAAGGCATAGTTGGAGTACAGCCAGCCGGCGCCGCCCAGCGCGGCGGCGACGATCAGCACGAGGATCCATGCCAGCGCACGGCGGCCTGTCTTTTTTTTCTCCGTTCCCGGCATGAGATCTCCCTCCTTTTTCCGGCGAGCGCCGGGCAAGTGCCAGTATAGAACACTTTCCTCCATAAATCAAGGCGGCGGACAAAAAAGCCGGCCGGCCCGTTTTCCCTTCCGCGGGACCGGCGCAATGCAGGACTATATAGAAGTATTACTATATTTAAATATATATCTTTTAAAAACCTTGCTTTTTGGGCAGAATCGTGATAGAATAAATCAGTTATTGATCGACTTTCCCTCAGATAAAGGAGAGATCAGGTTGAATTCCCTCAACGACATATGGAACAGCGTCCTCGACAGCCTGGGGGACGGGCTCACCGCCACCTCCCGGGCCACCTGGTTCGGGGACTGCACGCCGGTGGAGCTGGTGAACAATCGGCTCGTGGTCCACACACCCACCGAATTCAAGCGGGACATCCTGCAGACGCGCTACGCCCCCCGGCTGGAGGAGGCCCTGCGGGATCTTTTCTCCGCGGACATCAAGCTGGTGGTCCTGGCCGCCGACGAGCTCGAGAGCTATCTGGCGGAGACACACACCGACGATACGCTGCCCGAGGTGGCCGGCTTCACCTTTGACAACTTCGTGGTCGGCCCGTCGAACAAATACGCCCATGCCGCCGCCGTGGCGGTCTCGGAGAACATGGGCAGGGTCTACAACCCCCTGTTCATCTACGGCAACTCCGGGCTGGGCAAGACCCATCTGCTGCTGGCCATCGGCCAGAGCATCCATTCCCGCTTTCCCGCCGCGCGGGTGGTCTACGTCAAGGGCGACGACTTCACCAACGAGCTCGTCCACGCCATCCAGACCGGCACCACCGAGGACTTCCGGGCCAAGTACCGCAGCGCCGATCTGCTGCTGATGGACGATATCCAGTTCATCGCCGGCAAGCAGCAGACCCAGGAGGAGTTCTTCCACACCTTCAACACCCTATACGAGGCCAACAAGCAGATCGTCGTCACCTCCGACCGGCCGCCGCTGGAGATGAACAAGCTCGAGGACCGGATCCGCACCCGGCTCGAGTGGGGCCTGATGGCCGACGTGCAGCCCCCCGATCTGGAGACGCGCATGGCCATCACCCGCAACAAGGCCGCGCAGCTTGGCATGGTGCTGCCCGACGACGTGGTGGAGTATATCGGCGAGAACATCACCTCCAACATCCGTCAGCTCGAGGGCGTGGTGAAAAAGCTCACCGCCTACCGGGACCTGCTCGACGACGAGATCACCGTCGCCTCGGTCAAGCGGGCCATCAAGGACGTGATCCGCTCGGTAGACTATGTCCCCACGGCGGACATCATCATTTCGGAGACCTCCCGCTACTACGGCATCACCGAGGATGCGATCCGCGGCCAGTCCCGGCAGAAGAACACCGCCACGGCCCGGCAGGTGGCCATGTACCTGTGCCGGACGCTGACCAATATGGCGCTCACGGATATCGGCCGTCAGTTTGAGGACCGCAACCACGCCACGGTGCTCGCCTCCATCCGGAAGATCGAGGACCTGATGCGCACGAGTCCCGACATGGCCTCCACGATCCGCGACATCAGCTCGAACATCAACGCCCGGAGCTGAGTTTCCCACATTTGCGCCGTGGTTTGTCTGTGGAGTGACTGTGGAAAAACAGGGCCGGATTTTTCCGGTGGAAAACGTGGAAAAGACCGCACATTTTTTCCACACGAGAAATCCCCGCGTTTGGGCCCTTTCCGCCGCTTTTCCACAAGTTTTTTCTCTATTACTTAATAAGACTAAAAAATATACTCTTTCTTTCTTATGAAGAGGAAAGGAGACAAAATGAAATTCACCTGCGAAAAGTACCTGCTGAGCCAGGCGGTGTCCACCGCCGGCCGGGCGGCCGCCTCCAAGAGCCCCGTCGCCGCGCTGGAGGGTCTGCTCCTCGAGGCGGGAGAGGCCGGACTGCGCGTCACGGGCTTCGATCTCAAAAAGGGCATTTACACCAGCTTTCCCGCCGATGTGGCCGAGGTCGGCAGCGTGGTCATTTCCGCGCGGCTCTTCGGAGACATCGTGCGCAAGCTGCCCGACGGCATCGTCACCGTGGCCTCCGACGAGTACAACACCGTCAGGATCACCTGCGGCAACGCCGACTACAACGTGGCCGGCACCCCCGCGGAGGATTACCCCGAGCTGCCTGTCATGGACCACGGCAGCAGGATCGTCCTCGGGCAGGAGGTATTCGCCCGCATGATCTCCCAGACGAGCTTCGCCATCTCCTCCAACGAGAGCCGCCCCGTGTATACAGGCGCGCTGCTGGAGGTGGAAAACGGCGTTCTGACCATGGTGGCCGTGGACGGCTACCGTCTGGCGCTGCGCAAGGAGGCCGTGGACAGCTGCGATGTGGACGCGGTGCGCGTCATCGTGCCGGGCAGCGCCCTGTCCGATATGGAAAAGATCTGCGCCGGCGGAGAAGAGGCGCTGACCCTCACCGTGGGCAGCAAGCACGTCAGCTTCTCCGTGGGCGATACGGTGCTGATCTCCCGGCGGCTGGAAGGCGATTTTCTCAACTACCGCAAGACGGTGCCCTTTGAGTTCCCGATCCAGCTCAAGGCCAAAAAGGCGGACATGATCCGCTGCGCCGACCGGGTGAGCCTGATCATCGACGACCGCACCAAGAATCCTCTGCGCTGCTGCTTCGGCGACGGAAAGCTGTCGATCACCTGCGCCACGCCCATCGGACGGGCCGAGGACGCCTGTGAGATGGAAGGCGACGGCGGCGGACTGGTGATCGGCTTCAACAATGTGTATCTGATGGACGCCCTCAAGGCCGCGCCGGAGGAGGATATCCGCGTCAACCTCATCAGCAGCGCCTCTCCCTGCGTGATCACCCCCGAGGACGGCAGCGACAAGTTCCTTTATATGATCCTGCCCGTACGGCTGCGCGCCGGCGAGTGATGCAGGTCTACTGGGTGGAGACGGAGAATTTCCGTCTCCTGGCGGGGCAGAAGGTGGAGTTTTCGCCGGGGATCAACGTCATCACCGGCGAGAACGCCCAGGGCAAGACCACGCTGCTCGAAGCGGTGTATCTGCTCACCGGCGCCAGGAGCTTCCGCACGTCCTTCGACCGGGAGCTCATCGCCTTTGAGGCCGACAGCGCCTTCGTAGGCGGCGCCGTCCGCGCCGCCGACCGGGATCAGAAGATCGAGCTCCGGCTTCTCCGCGGACGCACGCGGCAGATGAAGCGCAACGGCGTCCGCTCCACCCCCGCGCAGATGCGCGATGCTCTCAAGGCCATACTTTTCTCCCCGGACGATCTGGGTATGGTTCGCGGTCCGGCGGCCGCGCGGCGCCGGCTCATGGACGCCGCCATCTCCCAGCTGCGCCCGGGGTATGGCGCGCTTTTGGCCGACTATAACCGGGTCTACGAGAACAAGCTGCGCATATTGAAGGACTGGCGGGAGAAGCCCTCCCTCCTCGAGCCGCTGGACGACTTCTCCCGTAGCCTGGCGGCGTACTCGGCCAGGCTGATCCGTTACCGGGCCTCCTTCGCTCGTCTGCTGTGCGAGGCCGCCGCCCCGATCCACCGGGAGTTCTCCGCGGGACAGGAGGAGCTTTCCATCGGCTACGCCACCGTGTCCACGGTCGCCGACCCCGCCGCTCCGGAACGGGAGATCTTCGACGCGGTCTGGGAGCGCCAGAATCAGCTCCGTCAGGCGGAGCTGGACGCGGGGAGCTGTCTGGTGGGCGCCCACAAGGACGATCTGACGATCGCCATCAACGGCGTCGACGCCCGCAGCTTCGCCTCCCAGGGACAGGCCCGCACCGCCGCGCTGTCGGTGAAGCTGGCCGAGAGGGACATTTTTCTCGACGACACCGGGGAAATGCCCGTGCTGCTGCTGGACGACGTGCTCTCGGAGCTGGACGCCGCCCGGCAGGAATTCGTCCTCAACCACATCGGCGGCGGCCAGACGCTGGTCACCTGCTGCGAGGCGGAGAGCGTGTCCCGGCTGCTCTCGGGCCGGGTGCTGCACATGGAAAAGGGCCGGGTGACGGGATGATGTATCTGCATATCGGCGCCGAGACCGCCCTGCGCAGCGACGAGATCGTGGCGGTCTGCGACCTGGACAACGCCACCTGGTCCCGCCATACCCGGGCCATGCTTCGCGCGGCGGAGCAGGCCGGACGGATCGTCAACTGCGCCGAGGACCTGCCCAGGTCCTTCGTGCTGTGCGCCGACGGCACCGTGTACCTCTCGCAGTTCAACTCCGCCACGCTGCTGCGCCGGGCGGAGAACGAGACCTTTGAATAATACAGCGAAGAAAAACATGGAGGAAATCCCATGCCGGAAAATATGACCAATCTCAATGAATACGACGCCAGTCAGATCCAGGTGCTGGAGGGACTGGAAGCGGTGCGCAAGCGGCCGGGCATGTATATCGGCTCCACCAGCACCAGCGGTCTGCACCACCTGGTCTACGAGATCGTGGACAACGCCATCGACGAGGCGCTGGCCGGGTTCTGCTCCAACATCGAGGTCGTGATCGAGCCGGGCGACGCCATCCGCGTCACCGACGACGGCCGCGGCATCCCCGTGGACATCCAGGAGCAGACCGGCAAGCCCGCGCTGGAGGTGGTCTACACCGTCCTCCACGCCGGCGGCAAGTTCGGCGGCGGGGGCTACAAGGTCTCCGGCGGCCTCCACGGCGTGGGCGCCAGCGTGGTCAACGCGCTGTCCGACTGGCTGGAGGTACAGGTATTCAAAAACGGCAGCATCTACGAGATGAAGTTCTCCCGGGGCAATATCACCGAGCCCATGCGCGTCGTGGGCAAATGCGATCCCGAATCCCACGGCACCCGGGTGCGGTTCCACCCCGACCCGGAGATGTTCGACGAGACCGAGTACCATTACGACGTGCTCTACAAGCGCATGCGCGAGCAGGCGTTCCTCAACGCCGGGCTCACCATCGCCATCGAGGACGAGCGCCCCGAACGGGAGCAGCGCGCCGTGCTGTGCTACGAGGGCGGCATCCGCGAGTTCGTCGCCGAGCTCAACCGCCACAAGACCCCGGTCCACGAGAACGTGATCTATATGCAGGGCGAGCGTGACAGCTCGGTATGCGAGCTGGCGCTGCAGTGGAACAACAGCTTTGAAGAGCGCATCGAGTCCTTTGCCAACAACATCCTCACCCCGGAGGGCGGCATGCATGAGACCGGCTTCCGCACGGCCCTGACGCGGGTGCTCAACGCCTACGGCAAGGCCCGGAAGATCCTCAAGGAGGACGAGAACCTCTCCGGCGAGGACTGCCGGGAGGGTCTGGCCGCGGTGATCTCCGTCAAGCTGGAGAACCCCCAGTTCGAGGGCCAGACAAAGAGCAAGCTCGGCAACAGCGAGATCCGCACCCTGGTGGACAACGTGGTCAGCGACCGGCTCTCCCAGTTCCTCGAGGAAAACCCCGGCCCCGCCCGGCAGATCCTGGAAAAGGCCATGACCGCCTCCCGCGCCCGGGAGGCCGCCCGCAAGGCCCGGGACAGCGTCCGGCGCAAGACCGGGCTCGAGTCGGGCCAGATGCCCGACAAGCTGCAGGACTGCAACGAGCGCGATCCCGCCCTGTGCGAGATCTATATCGTCGAGGGCGACTCTGCCGCCGGCTCGGCCATCCAAGGCCGGGACAGCCGGTTCCAGGCCATCCTGGCCATGTGGGGCAAGATGCTCAACGTGGAAAAGGCCCGGGCCGACAAGATCTACGGCAACGACAAGCTCTATCCGCTGATCGTCGCCCTGGGCGCGGGCATCGGCAGCGAGTTCAACATCGAAAAGCTGCGCTATCACAAGATCATCATCATGGCCGATGCCGATGTGGACGGCTCCCATATCCGTACGCTGCTGCTGACCTTCTTCTTCCGGTATATGCGTCCGCTGATCGAGCACGGCTACGTCTATTCCGCGGTGCCGCCGCTGTACAAGCTCAGCCGCGGCAAGCAGCAGAGGGTGGCCTACTCCGACGCCCAGCGCGACGCCATCAGCGCCGAGCTCCGGGGCGACAACCCGGACGCCCGTGTGGACATCAGCCGCTACAAGGGTCTGGGCGAGATGGATCCCCACGAGCTGTGGGAGACCACCATGGATCCGGAGAAGCGGACCCTGCGGCGCATCACCCTGGACGACGCCCAGGCCGCCGACGACGTGTTCACGATCCTCATGGGCGAGGAAGTGGAGCCCCGCCGCGCCTGGATCGAGACCAACGCCCGGTACGTTGTTAACCTGGATATATGAGTCTTCAAATGAGACCCGCTCCGCTGGGCTCTCATTTGAGAAGGCTGCGGCCTGCTGCAGCGCACTCGCTTCGCTCGTACGTTTGCAGGCCGATAGGTATTTTTTCCGAGGCACATGTCCCCGGAAAAAATGGATTGACATTAATTTGCGCCTGCGGGCGCAAACTCTGCGAGGCTTTTTAATATAATAAGGAGCTGTCTATGGCACATAAACGAGATTACAAACCCGAGGAGATCGCCTTTCCCGACCAGAACATCACCGAATCCGAGCTGGTCTCGGAAATGCAGAAGAGCTATATCGACTATGCCATGTCCGTCATCGTGGGCCGGGCCCTGCCCGACGTGCGCGACGGTCTCAAGCCCGTGCACCGGCGCATCCTCTACGCGATGTATGAGGACGGGCTGACCCGGGACAAGCCCTACCGCAAGTGCGCCACCGCCGTCGGCGACGTGCTGGGCCGCTACCACCCCCACGGCGACGCCAGCGTGTACGACGCGCTGGTGCGCATGGCACAGGACTTCTCCATGCGCTACCCGCTCATCGACGGCCACGGCAACTTCGGCTCCGTGGACGGCGACCCCCCGGCGGCCTACCGGTACACCGAGGCGCGCATGGCGAAAATGGCCGACGAGATGCTCCGGGATATCGACAGGGAGACCGTGGACTGGGATCCCAACTTCGACGAGACGCGCAAGGAGCCCCGGGTGCTGCCCAGCCGCTTCCCCAATCTGCTCGTCAACGGCTCGAGCGGCATCGCCGTGGGCATGGCCACCAACATGCCGCCCCACAACCTCCGCGAGGTCATCGGTGCGGCGGTGGAGGTGCTCGACAACCCGGACGCCACCCTCGACGACCTGATGCGGCACCTGCAGGGCCCGGATTTCCCCACGCGGGGCATCATCATGGGCCGGGCCGGGATCCGGGCGGCATACGCCACCGGACGGGGCAGGATCACGGTCCGGGCCCGGGCCGAATTCGAGGAGCACGGCGCCAACCGCGTGAGGATCATCGTCACCGAGCTGCCCTATCAG
Organism: Oscillospiraceae bacterium; assembly: GCA_017541825.1. Classification (GTDB taxonomy): domain Bacteria; phylum Bacillota; class Clostridia; order Oscillospirales; family Oscillospiraceae; genus Apopatocola. Next base: position 12,389 of record JAFXYJ010000066.1, read on the forward strand.
GTCAACAAGCGCCAGCTCATCAAGAAGATCGCCGACCAGGTCAAGGAAAAGCGCCTGGAGGACATCTCCGACCTGCGGGACGAGTCCGACCGCAACGGCATGCGCGTGGTCATCGAGCTCAAGCGCGACGCCAACCCCCAGGTGGTGCTCAACAAGCTCTATGCCCAGACCGAGCTGCAGACCACCTTCTCGATCATCAACCTGGCCCTGGTGGAAAACCAGACCCAGCCGCGGATCCTGTCGCTGCGGCACATCCTCGACGAGTACCTGGCCTTCCAGGAGGACATCATCACCCGGCGCACCCGCTACGACCTGCGAAAGGCCCGGGAGCGGGCCCATCTGCTGGAAGGACTGCTGATCGCCCAGGACAACATCGACGAGGTCATCCGCATCATCCGCACGAGCTACGACGACGCCAGGGAAAACCTGATGGCGCGTTTCGGCCTGGACGAGATCCAGGCCCAGGCGATCCTCGATATGCGCCTCAAGGCCCTGCAGGGGCTCGATCGGGAGAAGCTGCAGAAGGAATACGACGAGCTGCTCGAGCGGATCAATTACTTCGTCTCCCTGCTGGAGGACCCGGCGCTGCGGCGGAAGGTACTCAAAGAGGAGCTCGAGGAGATCGCCCGCAAGTACGGCGACGACCGCAAGACCGAGATCCAGGACGTTGAGGACGAGATCGATATCGAGGACCTGATCGCCGAGGAGCAGTGCGTGTTCACGCTGTCCCACAACGGGTATATCAAGCGCACCTCCGCCAGCGAGTACCGCGCCCAGGGCCGCGGCGGCACGGGCCTCAAGGGCATGGCCACCCGGGAGGAGGACTACGTGGAGGATCTCTTCACCGCCTCCACCCACGACAACCTGCTCTTCTTCACCAGCGCGGGCCGGGTGTATGTGCGCAAGGGCTATCTGGTGCCCAGCGCCGACCGCACCGCCAAGGGCACGAACATCGTCAACCTCCTGCCTCTCGATCCCGGCGAGCGGGTCTCCGCGCTGCTGCGGGGCCGCACGCTCGACGAGGACCGCTATATCATGTTCTTCACCCGCAACGGCGTGGTCAAGCGCATGCGCCAGAGCGAGCTGCGCAACATCCGCCGCAACGGCATCCGCGCGCTGGAGATCCGCGAGGGCGACGAGCTCATCGAGGCTCTGGACACCGCCGGCGGCGAGGAGATGATGGTGGTCACCCACGAGGGCATGTCGATCCGCTTCAGCGAGGAGGACGTCCGGCCCATGGGCCGGACCGCCGCGGGCGTGCGGTCCATCCGGCTGCGCGAGGGCGACTGGTGCGTCGGCGCGCTGCGGGCCGCCGACGGCGCCGACGTGCTGCTCGTGAGCGAAAACGGCTACGGCAAGCGCACCGCCGTGGAGGAATACACCGTCCAGAACCGGGGCGGCCTGGGCCTGAAGACCTATAAGGTCACCGAGCGGACCGGCCCGCTGGCCGGGGCGCTGCGCACCGAGGGCGGCGAGGATCTCATGCTCATCAACAGCAACGGCACGATCATCCGCACCGCCGTGGAGAACATCTCCCGCCAGGGCCGCGCGGCCCAGGGCGTCCGGCTGATGTCCGCCCGGAAGGACGACGAAAACATGCAGATCAAGGCCGTCGCGCTGGCTGTGCGCGAGGACCAAATCGCGCAGACTTCTGCGGAAGTCTGAAAACCGCCTTCGGCGGCGCGATTTCCGGGCGGGAACCATGTTCCCCCCGGATGCCCCCTTCTTTTTGGAACAATGAAAAGGATCATTCTATGAAAACAGTCATTCTCTACACCGACGGCGCCTGCTCCGGCAACCCGGGTCCCGGGGGCTGGGCCGCGATCCTGCGCTACGGCGAGCACACCCGGGAGTTTTCCGGCGGCGAGGCGGAGACCACCAACAACCGCATGGAGCTCATGGGCGTCATCGCCGGGCTGGAGGCGCTGCGCGAGCGCTGCCGCGTGGAGCTCTACTGCGACAGCCAGTACGTGGTCAACGCCCTCAACAACGGCTGGCTCCGGGACTGGAAGCGCCGCGGCTGGAAGCGCCGGGACGGCGAGCTCAAAAACCCCGAGCTCTGGCAGCGCCTGGACGGGCTGCTCTCCGGGCACATCGTCAGCGCCCACTGGGTCAAGGGCCACGCCGACGACGAGTACAACAACCGCTGCGACGCGCTGGCCGTGGCCGAGCGTGACAAATTCGTCCGGCCGGAGACGGCCGATGGATAAGCGGGACTTTTCCCGGCGGCCGCTGCGGGTGTTCCTGACCTATTACGGGCCGCACCGGAAGCTGCTGGGCTTTGACGTGTGCATGGCGCTGCTGGCCGTGGCCGCGGAGCTGCTGTTCCCCTACGCCACCCGCTACGCCATCAGCACGCTGCTGCCCCGGTCTGCCTACCGCGCGTTTTTCGCGCTCATGGCGGTCCTGACGGCGGCCTACGTCCTGCGGGCGGCCGCCACCTATCTGGTGACGCGCTTCGGCCACGAGCTGGGCGTGCGGGTGGAGGCGGACATGCGCGAGGAGATCTACGCCAAGGTGCAGAGCCTGTCCTTCTCCTTCTTCGACAAAAACCGCACCGGCAAGCTCATGAGCCGCATGACCACGGATCTCTTTGAGGTCACGGAGCTGGCCCACCACGGACCGGAATACCTGATCCAGGCGGGACTGACGCTGATCGGCGCGTTCCTCATCCTGCTGACCATCCGCTGGGAGCTGGCGCTGATCCTCATGGCGCTGCTGCCGGTCCTGACGGCCATTGTGATCGCCATCCGGGTCAAGCTGCGCCGCTCCAGCCTGGCCGTCAAGGCCGAGACGGCGGAGATCAATGCCTCGGTGGAGGGCGGCGTATCCGGCGCGCGCACGGTCAAGGCCTTTGCCAACGAGAGCGGCGAGATGGCGAAATTCGCCGAGGCCAACGAGAAATTCAAGGTCGTCAAACGGAAATACTACCACTGGTTCGGGCTGTTCCACGGGTCCACCGAGCTGACGCTTTCGGTGATGCAGGTGGTGACGCTCTCCGTCGGCGGGTATATGGTCATGCGCGCCCGCATGGACCTGGCGGACCTGGTGGCGTTTTCGCTGTACGTGACGACCTTCACCAACCCCATCCGCAAGCTGATCGCCTTCGTGGAGCAGTATCAGACCGGCAGCGCGGGCTTCCTGCGGTTCCTGGAGATCATGCGCGCCGAGCCCGCGGTGAAGGACGCCCCCGACGCCGCGGAGCTCGGAAACGTGCGCGGCGACGTGGAGTACCGGAACGTCTCCTTCCATTATGACAACGGCGTTGAGGTGCTGCGGGACGTGGACCTGCACATCGCTCCGGGGGAGACTCTGGCCCTTGTCGGGCCCTCCGGCAGCGGCAAGACCACGCTCAGCCAGCTCCTGCCGCGGTTTTATGACGTCACCGGCGGCGCGGTGCTCGTGGACGGGCAGGACGTCCGGTCCGTGACCCAGGCGTCGCTGCGGCGGCAGATCGGCATCATCCAGCAGGATGTGTTCCTGTTCGCGGACACGGTGAAGGAGAACATCCGCTACGGGCGGCCCGGCGCCACCGACGCCGAGGTCGTGGCCGCGGCGAAGCTCGCGGCCGTCCACGAGGAGATCATGGCCATGCCCGACGGCTACGACACCTTCGTGGGCGAGCGGGGCGTGATGCTCTCCG
>JAFXYJ010000067.1 GCA_017541825.1 Oscillospiraceae bacterium
GGGACACGATCCAGGGCGTCCAGGGCCGGTATTTCCTGCCCGCGGCGCCGTATCTCGCCCTGGCCGCCGCGCCGCCCCGGCGGCCGCGGCGCCTTGCAGCCATTGTCACTGCGGCGTCGATGCTCCTCAACCTCACCGCGGCGGGCTGCGTTCTGCGATACACGCTGGCCTGAAACGATGACGGGACCGCAAAAAGCTGCCGCGGGTGTGCTGCGGCAGCTTTTGTTCTCGTTTTTATCCGTCACGGCGCGATCTTTTTCTGCACCCATTCGCGGACGAACTCGGCAAAGCGCCGCGTCACCGGACCGGCCCGGTCCCCGGCAGGCACCGCCAGCGCCAGCATCCGGCTGGCGGGCGGATCCAGCGGCCGTACCGCGACGCCCTCCCGGTGCCCCTGCAGCAGCAGCTCGGGCATGATGCTCACGCCGAGCCCCTGCTCCACCATGGCGATGATCGCATAGTCGTCTTTGGTGGTGAAGCGCACGTTGGGCCGCACCCCGGCCGCGTCGAGGGCCCGGCGCGCGTCGTCGTCGGAGGTCTCCAGCAGACTGATGAAGGGCTCCTTGGCGACCTCGGCCACCGGGCAGATCTCCCTTTCCGCCAGCGGATGGCCCGGCGGCAGGACGGCCAGCAGACGGTCCTCCTTGAGGGGGATGTACTCACACCGCAGCGGCGTGGGGAGCGCGATGAAGCCCACGTCCGCGCTGCCGTCGGTGAGCCAGCGGTCCACATCGTGGTAATCGCCGTTCAGCAGCCGGAAATCCACCTTCGGATACATCGTCTGGAATTCCTGCATCATGCCGGGCAGCCAGTGCACGGCCACGCTGGTGAAGGTGGCCACGCGCAGCGTCCCGGCGGCCAGCCCGCGCAGATCCGCCGCCGTCTGCTCCAGCTGCTCCTGGGAGCGCAGGATGTCCTGAATGAACGGCATCAGCCGCTCGCCCTCCGGCGTCAGCCTGGCGCCGACACGGCTGCGCCGCAGCAGCGGGAACCCCATCTCCTCCTCCAGTCCCAGCAGGATATGACTCACGCCCGACTGGGTCAGCCCCAGGGCCTCCGCCGCTTTTGTCAGCGAGGAGAGCTCGACGATTTTGGAAAAAACCTCATATTTTTTCGTATCCATACAAATTCCCTCTTGCTTTTTCGGTAAAGATGCTGTATCATACGACATATTAATTATGATTTTTGATGCTTAGCATTATAAATCGTAATGTGTGAGAAGTCAAGGGGGAGAAAAAATGAATTTGTCGGAACTGATCATGTTCGTGCTGTACATTCTTCTGATGCTGGGCATCGGCATCTATTTCTTCATGCGCAGCAAAAGCACGGGCGAGAAGGATTACTTCCTGGGCGGCCGTCAGATGGGCGCCTGGGTATCGGGACTGTCGGCCGGCGCCTCGGACATGAGCGCCTGGGTGCTGATGGGCCTGCCCGCCTCGATCTTCGCGGCGGGTCTGGGCAAGAGCTGGATCGCCATCGGCCTGTTCATCGGCTACGCGCTCAGCTGGATCCTGGTGGCGCCGCGGCTGCGCTCGTTCTCGGTGGTCTGCGGTGACTCGATCACGATCCCGCAGTTCCTCACCAACCGGTTCCTTTCCAAAAACCGCAGCCTGCAGGTCATCAGCGCCGTGATCTTCCTGGTGGCCTACACCGTATACGCGGCCAGCAGCATCAAGGCCTGCGGCACGCTGTTCCACACGGTGCTCGGGGTGGACCCCCGTCCGGCCATGTATGTTGCGGCCATCATTATCATCGGCTACACGTTCCTGGGCGGCTTCAACGCGGTGTGCTGGACCGACTTTTTCCAGGGGATGCTGATGCTCGGCGCGCTGCTGATCGTGCCCATCATCGCGACCCTCACGCTCGGCGGCAGCGGCAGCGACTCCGTCCCGGCGGAGTATTTCACGCTCTTCACCAACATGCAGGACGTGATCTCCGGCCTGGGCTGGGGCCTGGGCTACTTCGGCATGCCGCACATCATCATCCGCTTCATGTCCATCAAGTCTCAGAAGGAGCTTAAAAAAGCCTCCTGCATCGGCATCTGCTGGAACTTTCTGATCCTGACCTTCTCGGTGCTGGTGGGCGTGGTGGGCCGCCGGGTGATGAACGAGGGGATCGACGGGAGCATCGTGTTCATCACGATGGTGCGCTCGATCTTCTCCGGCCCGGTCCTGGGTCTGATCTCCGGTCTCCTGCTCAGCGCGATCCTGGCCGGCGCCATGTCCACTGCCGATTCCCAGCTCCTGGCGGCCTCCAGCGCCTTCGCCAGCGACGTTTACAAGCCGCTGATCCGCAAGGGCAAGAGCACCGACCGGGAGATGCTCTGGGCAGGCCGCTGGGTGGTGCTGGCCATCGCGGCGGTGGCCCTGATGATCGCCGCCGACCCGGACAGCGGCACGATTATGAACCTGGTGGAAAACGCCTGGGGCATTTTCGGCGCAGCCTTCGGTCCCGTGATTCTGCTGAGCCTGTACTGGAAGCGCATGACCTTCTCCGGCGCGGCTGCCGGCGTCGTGGTCGGCGCCGCGGTGGATGTCCTGTGGCTGATGTTCCTGAGCTCCACGGGCATTTACGAGATCATCCCCGGCTTCTTTGCGGGCTTGCTCGCCTGCGTGTTCGTCTCTCTGTCCGGCAGGACGGACAGCGCCGTCGAGAAGCTGTTCGATAAATGCGTCGCCTATAAGGACTGATCGGCAGAGAATGCTATGCGCACGCCGGACCGGGCGGTACAGCCCGGCCCGGCGTGCGTTTTTGGCGGCATCTTGACGGCACGGCACATTCTGTGGTATCCTTCGATACAATATATACATTTTTGTATTCGCACTATTCTTCTCGGGAGTGATGACCTTTTATGGACGGCGACAGTTGGCTGTCTTGGATCTTTATCGCGGTGCTGCTGGGCATGGCGGCGTATTTTGCGCTGGCCGAATCCGCGCTGACCGCCGTGAGCCGCATCCGGCTCCGGCTGCTGCAGGAGCGCGGGGAGGCGCGCGCCGACGATGTCCTCTATCTGCTCGACAATTTTGATAAGATGATCTCCACGATCCTGATCGGGACGAACATCGTGCACATTTCCGCGGCCACGCTGACCACGGTGCTGGTCACGCGCACCTGGGGCAGCCGATGGGTGGCCCTGGGCACCGCCGTATGCACGTTCGCGGTCTTTTTCGCGGGGGAGATGCTGCCCAAGAGCATCGGCAACCGATACAGCGAGCGCGTCGCCATGGGAACGGCGCGGTCACTGTCGTTTTTTATGCGCGTTTTTTCTCCCTTCGCCACGCTGCTGGGCGTGGCAGGCAAGCAGATCTCCCGGCTCTTTCCCGGCGAGACGGAGGTTTCCGTCACCGCCGGCGAGCTCCACGAGATCATCGAGAACATGACCGACGAGGGCGAGCTCGACACCCAGCGGGGCGAGCTGGTCCAGTCCGCGCTGGAATTCTCCGACGTCACGGTGGAGCGGGTGTTCACGCCCCGTGTGGATCTGACGGCGCTGGATGTGGACGATCCCGGCGAGGAGATCCTCACCCGGATCCGTTCGGCGTACCACAGCCGCCTGCCCGTCTACGAGGGGAGCATCGACAATATCATCGGCGTGGTACAGATCCGCCGCTACATCCGCGCCTATCTGCAGACCGGCGAACCGCCGGCGCTGCGCTCGCTGCTGGACGAGCCCTGCTTCGTGCATCTGTCCGCCTCGGTGGACGAGCTGCTCAGCGAGCTCAGCCGGCGCAAGCTGAGCATGGCCATCGTCACGGACAACTACGGCGGCACCGCCGGCGTCGTGACGGTGGAGGACATCCTCGAGGAGCTGGTGGGCGAGATCTACGACGAGGAGGACGTGGCCGAGGAGGCCTTCCGGTCCCTGGGCGGCGGGTCCTATGAGGTCAGCGCCGAAGTGGAGATGGAGGAGCTCTTTGAGCTGCTGGGCGTGGACGACCCGGAGGACGCCGAATGGGAGCACAAGCCCCTGGGCGAGTGGGTCTACGAGCATTTTGACCTGATCCCCGCCGAGGGGAGCAGCTTCGTCTGGCACAACCTGCGCGTGACGGTCACGAGCCTGCGCAGCCGCCGGATCCTCAAGCTCCGGGTGGACGTGCTGCCCGGGGAGAGCGGGGAAGGGGGCGAGCGGCAATGACGGTCGTGTATTCGCTTCTGATCGCGGCGCTGCTCCTGGGCTCGGCGCTGTTCTCGGCCTCGGAGATGGCGCTGTCCTCGGCCAACCGGCTGCGGCTGTCCTCTCTGGCGGAGGAAGGGTCCCGGGCCGCGGGCCGTGTCGTCGCCCTGCTGGACCGGTACGACGATGTGCTCTCCGCCATCCTGATCGGCAACAACCTGTGCAATATCGCCGCGGACTCCGCGGTGACCGTGCTGGCCATGACGCTGCTGGGCAGCCGGTATACCCACGGCACCTCGGTGCTGATCACCGCCGCGGTGACGCTGTTCGTACTGTTTTTCTGCGAATCGGCCCCGAAGATCTCCGCCAAAAAGAACGCCAACCGCGCCGCCATGGAGATGTCGGGCTTCCTGCAGCTGCTCACGGTGCTGTTCTACCCGCTGACGTTCGTCGTGCGGCAGGCGATCCGGCTCATCACCGCGCCCATGAAGGGCGGGGAGCCGGCAGACACGAAGGAGGAGGCCGCCGCGGAGCTCCAGTCCATCATCGAGACCGTCGAGGACGAGGGCGTGATCGACGCCGAACAGAGCGAGCTGCTGCTCTCGGCGCTGGACTTCTCCCAGGTGCCCGTCATGGACGTGATGACGGCCCGGGTGGATATGGAGGCGCTCTCCATCCACGACGACTGGCGCGCGCTGCTGCTCCGGTCCGAGGACGCGCCTTATTCCCGGATGCCGGTCTACGACGAGGGCGTGGACGATATCATCGGCATCCTCTACCTGAACCGCTTTTTCCGGGCGCTGCTGGACGACCCCGGGGCGGAGATCGGGGACTATCTGATGGAGCCGCTCTATCTCTACAAAACCACGAAGCTCACCGACGCCCTCAGCCAGTTCCGGCGCCACCAGCAGCACATGGCCATCGTGACCGATGAATACGGCGGCACGCTGGGCGTGGTCACCCTGGAGGACGTGCTCGAACAGCTCGTGGGCGAGATCTGGGACGAGACCGACGAGGTGGAGACCGAGGTCTACGCCCGGGACGACGGGGCATATGAGATCGACGGCGATCTGCCCGTCGCGGACTTTGCCGAGCTGATGGGCATCCGGGAGGAGGAGCTCGAGACCGAGAGCGCCACCGCCGGCGGCTGGACCATCGAAAAATACGGATCCTTCCCCTCGGCCGGCGACCGGTTCGAGGCCGACGGCCTCACCGTGGAGGTGCTGGCCATGGACGAGGACGGCCTGCGGGTCGAACGCATCCTCGTGAGAAAAACGCAGACAGAATAACGGGAGGCGTTATCCATACAGGATCTGACACAGAAAAGAGAGAGGGCCGTCCTGGCCGGGCTCAGCGCCGGGAACATGGACGCCTTTGAGCGCTCCACGGAGCTGTCCATGGAGGAGCTGGCCGCCCTGGCGGACACCGCCGGGGCCGACACCGTGGCCATGGTGCTGCAGACCCGGGCCGCGCCGGATCCCCGGAGCTTCCTCGGCTCGGGCAAGCTCCGCGAGATCCGGGAGATCGTCGAGGCCCAGGAGTGCGACCTGGCGATCATCGACAATGAGCTCTCGCCTTCCCAGTCCCGGGCCATGGAGGAGGAGCTGGGCGTGCGCGTGCTGGACCGCAGCGGCCTCATCCTGGACATTTTCGCCCAGCGGGCGCAGACCAAGGAGGGACGTCTGCATGTGGAGCTGGCCCAGTACCAGTACCTGCTGCCCCGGCTGACGGGCATGTGGACCCACCTGAAGCGCCAGGCGGGCACCAGCGCGCCCATCGGCACCCGCGGTCCCGGCGAGACCCAGCTCGAGACCGACCGGCGGCATATCCGTCGGACGATCCAGAAGCTGGAGGAGGATCTGGAGCAGGTGCGCCGGGTGCGTTCCACCCAGCGCCGCCGCCGGCAGAAGAACGCCATGCCCATGGTCGCGCTGGTGGGCTACACCAACGCGGGCAAGTCCACGGTGCTCAACCGCCTGACCCGCTCGGACATCCCGGCCAACGACCGGCTGTTCGACACGCTGGACACCACCACCCGGCGGCTCTGGCTGCCGGAGCTGGGCAAGGAGGCGCTGCTCTCCGACACCGTGGGCTTCATCCGCAAGCTGCCCACCCATCTGATCGAGGCCTTCAAGGCCACGCTGGAGGAGCTGCAGTACGCGGATCTGCTGCTGCACGTCATCGACGTATCCGCCCCCGACTGGGAACAGCAGGCGGAGGTCACCGACGGGCTGATCCGCTCTCTCGGGGCGGACGCCACGCCGACGCTCCGGGTCTACAACAAATGCGACGCCCTGCCGCCGCTGACCGAGCTGCCCCGGGATCGGGGCGGCGTATGCATCTCGGCGCGTACCGGCGAGGGCGTGGAGGACCTGCTTGACAGGATCACAAGGGAGCTGATGACATGACCGGCTATCTGACCGCGGCGGGGTACGGCGAGGCCCTCTATGAGGACAGGCACAGCCGTTTTTACGCCCACGTCCGATCGGTGACGAGCGAGATCGAAGCCAGGGCGTTCCTGGAGGAAATCCGCGCCCGGTATCCTGACGCCACCCACCATGTCTACGCCTATCTGCTGCGGGAGGGGAACATCCTGCGGTGGTCCGACGACGGGGAGCCCGGCGGCACCTCCGGCCAGCCCACGCTCGGCGTCCTGCAGGGGGCGGGGCTCACGGACGTGATCTGTGTCACGGCCCGTTACTTCGGCGGGACGCTCCTGGGCTCCGGCGGGCTGGTGCGCGCCTATTCCACCGCCGCCCGGCTGGCGCTCAGCGATGCGGGCACCGCGCGGATGACCCCCTGGCGGCAGGGCGCCTTTACCTGCTCCTACGCCCGGTACGAGCGGCTGCGCCGGCTGCTGACCGACCGCGGCGCGCGCATCGAGGAGTGCTCCTTCGGCGAGAACGTGGCGGTGCTGTTTTCTGCGCCGGAGAGCCAGTGCGAGTCCGTGGGCGAAGCCCTCCGGGAGTTCACCGCCGGGGAGATCGAGGTTGCCTACGGGAGAATCGTCTTCCGCCCGACGGAATAATAAGACAGATCGGAGCCCGTTATGACAAAATGCTTGAGAGTGTCATAACGGGCCTATCCTGTTTGCAGTGATATATAACCGGTGTGAAGAGGGAGAAAATGAAGAATCAGTATGTCGGAGATGTCGGCGACTACGGGAAATACGGATTGCTGCGTTTTCTGACACTGCATGGGATTAAGCTGGGTGTCAATTGGTATCTTACGCCAGACGACTACAGAACAGACGGAAATCACAGAGAGTATCTTTATGATCCCAGACTGCGGACCTATGACGAAAAACTGTATGACGTATTGAGCGAACTGGCTTTTCGCTTCGACAAAACCATACAAATGGTGCAGAATGCAGGGGTCATGGACGATGCTGATTTCTATGATGAGCTCATTGATCTTCAGTTCATCCCTTGGCGTGAAAGAGCGGAAGCCAGAATGACATGGCACCAAAAAGCATTGGAAACCCTTGGAGCGTCAGAATTGGTTTTTGCGGATCCGGATAATGGCCTTTCGTCAACACAGAAGCCCTCTTTGAAAGACGCGCAGAAATACATCCTGCCCAATGAAGTGATCGACTACTTCGAGCGCGGCCAACAGGTCCTCTATTATCACCACAGGCCGAGGAAAAAAGGTCCTGCGTGGTATCAGGAAAAAACGCAGATCAAACAGTTTTTACCTGATGCCAGACTTCTGGCGCTGTCATTTAACCGATGGGGATGCCGCACATACGTATTTGTGCTTCATGAAGACCGTTACAGGGTTTATCAGGAAGTCATAGATGAATTCATGGACTCTCCGTGGGGTAAGTACCGTGTTGACCGAAAAGCTGCGTTTATAAGAGAAAAGGTTTGAAAAACAGAATCAAAAAACGCATCATGCCTCGGATATTTCCGGGGCATGATGCGTTTTACAGATTCGCGCAATAGCTTTTGATATCCTCGAAGGGCTCCAGCACGGAGTCCTTTTTCAGATACAGCGGGTGGTGGGGGTGCCCTTTTTTGGAGCGGGGACCTGCGGTGAACCAGGCAGCGCCGAACTCCTCGCCCGCGGCGATCAGATCCTCCGCGCAGCGGGGCAGGTATGGGCGCATCTCGATCACGCTGCCCCAGGCGGCCCAGACGGCGGGATGCTCCCCGGCGCGGGAGAGGACGTAGCGGAAGGCCGCAAGGTTTTCCCGGTGGAACGCGGCGTTGCACTCGCGGTCCATGTCCTTCGGCCGGGTGGCCCGCTGGGCGTAGACGTTGAACATGATGAAGCTGTCAAAGCCGTTGGCATGGGCGATGCGCTCCACGGATTTGAGGGTGTTGTCCAGATCGTCGGGCGCCGCGGTGGAGGGATTGACGCCGATGCAGATCAGCGGCCGGGTCCCGACGGTGCCGAGGATATACCGGTATTCGGTGTAAAAATCCGGGACATACAGCCAGCGTTCGGCGTCGTAGTCGCCCCGCCGGCCGCTCTGTTCGAGGGCTTCGGCAAAGGACAGAAGCTCCAGCTCGCCGGTGGAGACGGAGGGGATATGCATGGGTCCTCCTTTACTTTCGCAGCAGCGCCCGGCGGGCCTTGTGATCGGGCAGCACCGAGGCGATGAAATCATAGAAGGCGGGGGAGTGGTCGTGGTAGCGGATGTGCGCGAGCTCATGGACCACCACATAGTCGACGGCCTCCGCGGGATAGGCCATCAGCCGCCAGGAAAAGCTCAGCGCGTTTTTGGCGCTGCAGCTCCCAAAGCGGGTGCGGGCGGAGGTGATCGTGATGCGCGTGGGCGAAACGCCCATCAGCGCGGCGAAATGCGCGGTCCGGGCGGGGAGGAGCTCCCTGGCCCGGCGGATGTATTCTTTTTTCTGCGCCTCGTCGGGCTCGGGATGCGCCGCGGCGCGCTCGGCCTGCCGGGACTCGGCGGCACGGATCCAATCCTCCCGGGCCTCGACGAACTGCCGGATCGCCGCGGCGGGCAGGAACCGGGGCGCGCGGACCAGCAGCTTCCCCTCCCGGGTCAGCTCCAGCGCCAGCGTCCTCCGGCCGGAGCGGCGGATCTCGTACTCGCGGCCCATCAGTGCTTGAGCACCCAGCCGAAGAGGATGTACTCCCGGATCCACTGCCATACGGTGAGCTTGACCGTGACCGTGCACTCGGCTTTGGCGAACCCGTCGGCGGAGGTGCAGGTGACGACGGCGGTGCCCCGGCCCACGGCGTGGACGGTGCCGTTGGCCTCCACGGTGACCACGCGCTCGTCGGAGCTGGTGAAGTACACCATGGGCTGATACACCTCCGCGGGCTCCAGCGTCCAGGAGATCACGGCGGTGCTCTTGTAATCCATTTCGAGCGCGGCGGGGCTGATCGTGACGCGGTCCGCGCCGATCAGCGCCGGCGTGGGCTCCTCGGCGAGCACCGCGCCGCAGTCGGCGCACAGGAGCTGCATCAGACCGGGCTGGCCGTAGCCGGGCTCCACGGCGGTCACCCATTCTCCGTCCACGTGGGGAGCAATGACCTCCTCACGCAGCGTCTTGCCGCAGAGGGAGCAAAGCTGCACGCGCACGCCGCTCTCGGTGTAGGTGGCGGGCGTGGAGACGATCCACTCCCCGGGCACATGGGCCTGGGGCACGAAGCTGTCCCGCCAGGTGTTGCCGCAGACGGTGCAGGTGTGCTCGGTATAGCCGACGTCGTGGCAGTCGGCGGTATGGACGGTCTCGGTCAGCGTCGGGACGGCGCACTTTTCCGGGCGCAGGACGGCGCTGTAGTCAAAGACCTCGTTGCGCTGAAAGTTCACGGTCACATCGGTGACGCTGGTCCAGGTGAGCATCTCGCCCACGAACGCCTCACAGTAGGCGCGGCGGTCGTAGTTGTCCTCGAAGAAGGTGATGGCCCCGTCGATGCCGCAGCGGGAGATCGGCCGGGCGGTCTCGCCGGGATTGAAGACGTAAAACATCCCCACGAAGCCGCCGTTATGGGCGTAGCCGCGGCACTCGTCGTAGCCCCGGAGCTTGACTTGGGTGTCGGTGATCTTCACGTTGCCGCAGGAGAGCACGCCGCCCATGAACTGCTCGCAGCGCAGGGAAGCGGCGCATTTGTCGATAAAGACCAGCGTCACGTCGGCCTCGCAGTTCTCCACGGTGCCCACGCCGAAGCCGGCGATGCCGCCCACGCCGGCGTTGCAGCTCGTCCGCGGATCGGTCGCCTCGGGCTGGCAGGCGGCCGTCAGCGTGAGCCGCGCGTCGAGCACCCGGACGGAGGAGACTGTGGCGTTGTATATGTAGCCGGCGATGCCGCCGATGAAGCAGTGCTGTGCGCTCTCGATCTCGATGTCCACGCCCTGCAGCGTCAGGTTCCGGACGGTCCCGCCGTTGAGGGCGGAGAACAGCCCGGCGAACACGGTGTCATAGGGCTTGTTGTTCCCGTCCACGGTGCGGGCGGTGACGTCGCCGAGGCGGGTCACGCGCAGATTGTATATGCCGTGGCCGCGGCCGTCCAGCGTGCCGGAAAAGGCGATCGGCGCCCAGTCCACGCCGGTCATGTCGAGATCGGCGTCAAGGTAATAGTTCCCGCCCGGGTCGTCGGCGATGGCGGCGAGCTCCTCCGGCGTGGAGATGGCCGTGCCGCCGCCCGCCGCCAGCGCGGACGTCGGCGCGAACAGCAGGATCATACAAAGGATCAGTGCGGTGATTTTCTTGGACATGTTTCAAGTCCTCCCGATATACGTGCTGTTAGTATAGCACGTTTTTGCCGGTTTGCAAAGCGGCCCGTTCCGGTTTATAATGGCAGAAAAACCGCAGGGAGTGTGCCATGGAGCTGTATTTTGCCCCGATGGAGGGCGTGACCACCGCCCGTTTCCGCCGGGTACACCGGGAGCTGTTCGGCGGCGCGGACCGTTATTATATGCCGTTTATCTCCCCGACCTCGGACCATCGCTTCACGCCCCGGGAGCTGCGGGAGGTCGGAGAGGAAAACAACGCGGGCGTGTCCGCGGTGCCGCAGATCCTCACCAAAAGCGCCGGGGACTTCCTCTGGGCCGCCGACGGTCTGGCGCAGATGGGCTATGCAGAGGTCGATCTCAACCTCGGCTGTCCCTCGGCGACGGTCACGGCCAAGGGCAAGGGGGCGGCGCTGCTGCGCGACGGAGCGGCGCTGGACCGGCTGCTCGACGGTATCTTCTCCCGGGCGCAGGTGCGCGTCTCGGTCAAGACCCGGATCGGATACGGCGACGTCGCGGAGTTCCCGGCGCTGCTGGAGATATTCAACCGCTATCCGATCAGCGAGCTGATCCTCCACTGCCGCACCCGGCGGGAGATGTACGCCGGGGAGGTCCACTACGAGGCCTTCGAGCTCGCCCGGCGGGAGAGCCGCGCGCGGGTCTGCTTCAACGGCAATCTGTTTGCCCCGGCGGACGTCGCGGCCTTCCGCGGGCGGTACCCGGGGGAACGGGCGGTCATGCTCGGCCGCGGCGCCGCGGCGGATCCGGCGCTGTTCCGGCGGCTGCGGGGCGGCCCCGGCGCCTCCCGGGAGGAGCTGCAGACCTTCCACGAACGGCTCTACGCCGGCTATCGGGAGGATTACGGCGGCGTCAACGCCATGCGCCGGATGAAGGAGCTCTGGGGCTTTATACTCGGCCTTTTCGACGGAGGAGAGCAGCTGCGCCGGAAAATGATGCGCACCGAAGATACCGGCGTCTTCGAGGACTGCGTCGCCGACGTCTTTGCCCGCCTGGCGCTCAGGGACGAATAAGCACATGAATCTGTGTGGGAATAATACACTTAAGATTTGAAAAAACCGGATCGGTATGATCGAAAAGAACATGCCGATCCGGTTTTATTCATAGGGAGTTGGTTGTGCCGCAAATTCATTCTATGGAATCTATTGAATCCCAGTCGATAAACCAACCGTTGCTGTAATCGCGTTCAATGTCGCTGGTCGAACCGATGAAATTGCCGTCCAGATCATATACGCAGAAAACGAAGGCACAATCACTTGGCGTAATACTGTGTTCCTCCATTTCCACCGAGGTCTCCCCGGTTTTCTTATCATAACTCCATGATTCAATCAAGTATGTCGTCTCACTGCGCTTGGGAACGGGGACATCGAGAGAGAAGTGTGTTAGGTATTCCTTCGGTCCAAGCAGCCCTGAGCTCCCTAACATATGACCCTCTGCGTCATAGACGTTGATCGCGATCTGCCGATCCTCCGTGTGATTTGCGAGTAGGAAGCCGCCGTACCCAGTGCTGCCGTCGCCGGTCAGGTGACCGCACAGTTCAAAATCCGGTGCTTCCTCATCTGCCGCATAATAGTTATAGCCAAAACGGTTTAGGTACGTTGTATATTCATTGTCATACTCTTTTCGTACCGCTTGGAATGACGCGTCTATCACGCCATCTGGGTCCGCAGGGCCGGGGAGCTCCGTCCCGCCGTGGAGGATGCTCCGCAGGACGTCCACGCTAGTAAAGCAGTAGTCACTGAGCGCGGAGAAATCGTCCTCACACAATACGTGCGCCTCCTCCAAATCGAGTTCGTCGTTATAGTCCTCGGCGCTGTGAGGTTTCGGCTCGCTCATATGCCATGCCAGCGTCAAACCATCGTAATCTTCGGGGACACGGATGATGTCTTTTAATTGGAAATACTGAGGCCCGCGGCCGGAAGCCCGGCCGTTTTTCCAGGGACCGTCCCATTGGAAGTGAAAGTCCCATTTAATGGAACAATCACGGCTGATCCGGTAAGTCCTGCCCTCCCATTGAATCTCTATCGTGTAATTGTAGGCGTCATCATTATGCGTGTCACGCTCTGGAAGCTCTGTCCCGGTGTAGCGATCTATCAAAGTATACGAATTGCTGCAAAACCTAAAATAAGACTCTTCGTTATTGTCTGCGTCGAAGTAGATTAAATCGGGGGTGATTTCGCCCTCGGAGATGATCGTGTAGGTCACATAGCCCTCTTCATCGGACGCAGTGCGCCCGACAAAGACTATGGCACGATGATCATCACAAAAATCCGGCGTCAGATAGTCGCTGCCGGAATCGGCGTACTGCATCCCGAGGCCTGTGTAGCTCATTTTCATACTCAGCACCAGACCGTGTTCCTCCATAAAGGTCGGCGGCGTCGTTGGCGTCGGCTCCGGGCTTGGAACGGCTTCCTGCGTCGGTTCGCCGGTGGGGACCTCAACCTCGGCCGACGATTCCGCCGCAGTCTTCTGGCTGCTGCAGCCGTACAAAAGAAGCAACAGCGCTGCCATCAGGAGTACAATTGTCTTTTTCATTTAATGATGCTTCCTTTCCACACTTCTTCTGATCGGGACAGCTCTGTGGCTATCTTCTGAACACCCAGTTTTTCTGGATCTGATAGCTGGCCAGGAACAGTCCCACGTCCACGGGGATCTTGATCGCGGTCTCCATGAGCTGACTGGAGCCGGTGAGCCGGCGGACGGCGTAGACCAGCGCCGCGGAGACCGCGGCCTGCGCCACCGCCAGCACGGTATAGCGCACGGCTGCGCCGCGGGGGTCGGAGGCGTCCCGGAAGACGATGTTCCGGTTGAGCAGGAAGTTCACCGCCGCGGAGACGATGCGCGCCCCGTAGGTGGCGATCAGCTCCCGGAGGCCGTCGGCCATGCCCCGCAGCAGCACGGCATTGAGCAGCGTGAACAGCCCGTAATCGAGCAGGAAGCAGATCACGGAACTGGCGGAATACCGCAGGAAGGACCCGGACTTCTTATCCATGACATTCACCGCCTCCGGCGGAGCATATGGCGGAAGATGATCTTATAGATCTTCCAGGAGTCCTTCAGGACGTTGAAGTGGCTGGTCTCGTTTTCGTTGATATACACCGTCTCGATGACGATCTCGCCCAGGCCGATCCCCGCCGAGCGCAGGGAGAGCAGCATCTCGGTCTCGTACTCGTAGCGTTCACCCTCGATCCGGGTCATCAGCGGCAGATACTTGGCCGCGATGGCGCGCAGGCCAGTCTGGGTGTCGGTCACGCTCACGCCGCCGGCCATGCGCAGGATGCCGCGGGTGAGGGTGTTGCCGAAGCGGGAACGGAATGGGACGTGCTCCAGAGAAAAATCCCGCACGCCGAGCCAGACCCTGCCGGGATCGGCGATCATGGCCTCGGCGCAGGCGCGCACATCGCGGGGCAGGTGCTGATTGTCTCCGTCCACCGTGACGACCCCGTCGATATCGGGCCGGTTTTCCATGCACCAGGCAAAGGCGGTCTTCAGCGCCCGGCCCTTGCCGCGGTTGACCTCGTGGGTCAGCACGGTGACCTCCGGATGCCGCGCCGCGTCAAGAAAAGGCTGCAGGTGATCCGCATGGCTGCCGTCGTTGACCAGCAGGATGTCCGTAAAGCCCTCCGATAGCAGCCCGTCCACGACCTTGCAGAGCTTCTCGTCCGGGTCGAGGGAGGGCACGATGATCGTCACATTCATAGGAAAAGGACCGCCTTTTCAGATAATCTCGAAATCACTGATATAAAAGCCGTTTCCGCTGTTGAGGAAGTAGATGCGCATGACGGCGTCCTTGGCGTAATCCTCGGTCTTGCCGGAGAACGGGTTCGTCCCCGTCGCGCTGTAGGTAACGTCCACGCTGTAGCAGTTGTCCGCCCAGATCACGACGCCGCCGGCGGTGGTGTTGCTGGTGTCGATGTTGTAGTAAGCCGTGTTCCAGTAGACGCCCGCCTCGGAATCGAACAGGGTCTTGTACGCCCGGGTGTTGGGGGTCAGGTAGGCCAGGGCGTTGTACAGGTTGCCCCAGACGTTGTTGCCGCCGCTCATGCAGTAGTAGACGTAGGCCTTGATGAAGTCCACCGACTTTTTGGTGTAGGCCTTGGTGTCGCCCTCCAGACAGAGCAGGAAATCGCCCTCGGCCGTCTCGGTGACGCTGCGCCCCTCCGGGCCGTCCACGGTCAGCGTGGGCTCCAGGAGCAGACCGCTGACCTCATAGGTGTCCCAGGTCACGGGGTTCACGAGCTCATCCCGCAGGGGATCGTAGGAGAAGTAGCTCGAGGAATCGACAATAAACTCGCTGCCCAGCTCCCTGCCGTTGCAGCAGACGCGGCTGCCCGAGGCCACCCGCACCGAGGCGGACTTTTCCCCGGAGATCAGGAGCTGCACGTCCGACACGCTCCAGTCGAGATCGCTGCCGGAGAGCGTGACACGCGCAAGGGTGTCATCGCCGTTTTTGAGCACATACACCGGCGCCTGGGCAGTGTAGTCGAGGGACTTGAACGCCTTGACCGTGTCGGGATCGAAGAGCCCGGCGATATACTGCGTCACGCGGTCCCGGCCGTCCAGGTCCTCCGGACCGTTGGAGTACCAGAGATTTGTCCAGTAATCGGCGTCGGTCCCGGCCAGCCACGCCTCAAAGGCGAGCTGCGGGGCCCGGTAGAGCGCCCTGGCCTGGGCCTGCTGCTCGGCCTGTTCCTGGCGTTGACGCTCCAGCTCGGCGTTCTCGGCGTCGATGCGCTGCTGAGAGCGGTCCAGTCCGATCCACAGCGCGGTGAGGACGCCGATGATCACCAGCAGCCACAAAACGGAGTACACGATCAGGCCGATGCGGAACCGGTTCTTTTTCTTTTTCGCGCGCCTTCCGGACTTCCTTCTCCCGGAGGAGCCCCGTTTTTTGGAGGCCGGGCGCTTTTTCCGCTTCGGCGCGGCCGGACGGTCCCCGGCGGGGAGCTTCGGCTCGGCCACGGTCACCGCGGCGCCCGATGTCTCCGCGTCGAAGATATAATCCTCCGGCAGATCGGCGAAAAGCTCCGCCTCCGGCTCGCCGGCCGCGGACGCCGGGACCGCCGGGGCAGCTTCCGCGGCCCCGGCGTCTTCTCCGGAGAGCGGCTCCACAGCTGCGGCTTCCTCCGCCTCGGGCAGATCCTCCGCCTCGGGCAGATCTTCGCCGATCGCGAGATCATCGTCGGCCGACAGCAGGTCGAATTCGACCAGGACGTCATCCAGATCAAGGTCTTCGGTCAGTCCGGTCTCCTCGGGATCCCGGGGAGTGGGATTGTTTTGCTTTATATGCTTTCCCATGGGAAGGCCCTCACTTCAAAACGAGAATGGCGTCGGCCATCTGACGCATGCCGATGATATTCGAGCCGCGGGTGATCTGCTCGCCGTTATAGTACATCTGCGAGGAGGAGCCGCCGTCCAGGTTCGCGGCGTTGACGGCGCCGTGGTCGTACATCAGACGGGCGATATCGTCATAGCTGGCGCCGAGGCTGTCGGGCTTGCGCCCTTCGATCACCATGAGCAGGATCGTGCCGTCGGCGCGCTGACCGATGCAGGTGCGGGGATTCATGCCGCCGCCCAGACCGGTGCGCATCACGCCGTCCTTCACCAGCACGGGCCCGGGGGAGAAGCTGACCGCCGAGGTCATCCCCAGGTCCAGCGCCTGCTGGCCGGACATATCGCCCACATGCAGCACGTTGTCGGCGTCAAAGCCGATCACGTTGATATACCAGGTCCCCGCGCTGCCCCAGGCGATCTGACCGTTGCGGATCACGAGACCGTCCGGCGTGCCGCCGTTGCCCATGCCGTTGGGATCGTAAAAGCCTCCGGCGTTCGTGCCGCCGATGGCGTCGTATTTTTCGATGAACTCATACAGATACAGCCCGTGATAGGCTGCACCGTAGGCGTCCAGCGTACCGACGATGACCTTGGAGGGATCCCGGATGATCATCAGCTTGCCCTTGTAGGTGGCGCCCTTGATGTTCTTGATCTCCAGCCATTCGCCGCTCTCCGTCTCCGAGGCCGCGGGCTCGACGACGCTCACCTCGACGGGACCGGGCTCGTTCGGGGACGACTGCGTGCCGTCCTCAAAGGGCAGCTCCCGAAAGCTGTCATAGACCTCGGGACTGACCTCCGCGGCGGGGTGGAGGAGCTGGCCGATCGTCGATTCGGACAGGTACATCCGCGGGACGAATTTCATGGCGCTCGTCTCGTCGAAGGTGGCCACGAACCGGCGCTGCCACTCGCTCGAGGGACCCCATGCCAACACGGCGCAGGCGCCCAGCGCCAGCACCAGGATCATCGCCGCCGTGACCAGCAGCACGATCAATACGCGGCCCAGGCCGCGGAAAAACTTAGCCAATGTATTATCCTCTCTCTCCGGCGATGCCGCCAAAAGGAAGTTTATTTGCGTGTTCCGGCAAAAATACTATGATAGTATATACCAGAACGCCCTTTTTCGCAATAGGGTACGTAAATACACCGATCCACACATTAGACGAAAACCGGCCCGGATGTGTTCACACCCGGGCCGATTTTCGTCAGACGGCCGCGTTTATCTGAGAAGCTGCTTTTGAAGAGTGCGGCCCAGGAAGAAGCAGACCGCGGCGGCGAGGATCGTGTTGGGCAGCATGTAGGAGCCATTGTAGAGCGCGGAATAGACCCACACGTTGGTCATCGGCAGCCCGAAAATGTCCTCCATGTACTCGGCGTAGATCGTGATGCCGCTGATAAAGTGGATGACGAAGCGGCCCGCGCAGCCGATCAGCGCGGCGAGCCACATCTGTTTCGGCCGGCGCGGGATCAGACCCGCGAAGCCGACGAACATGTAGGCCACGCTGTAGTCGAGCAGCATGGATTCCCAGTTGATGGCTGTGCCCCCGGCCATGAAGAATTTCAGCGTGCCGAATACGAGCCCCGTTCCCAGGCCCCAGCCCAGGCCCCAGCGGCAGGCCGCCACGATCAGCGGCACCATCACCAGATCGATGGACCCGCCGAAGCCGCCGAAGCTGATCCCGATGGGGATCTTGAGAAAGCTCAGACCGATGGCCAGCGCGGTGAACACCGCACATTCGCTGACGGCGTGCAGATTGGATCTGTTGGACATATGCGTTCCCTCCTGAAAAAAGAATCGGCCGTCCCGGTATGGGACGGCAGAAAGAGCGGCAAATCGGTATTCGCACTCCCTCCGCCGGCATTACCCGGATCAGGTCAAAGGGTACCGGCGCTTCGATTCGCGCCGTCTCAGCCGGGAGGACCCGGCACCCCTGTGATTGACGGGTCCATGATACTATATTTTGTGAAAAAGTCAAGTGCCCGCCGCATCATATCGACTTGACACTTGACCTCGCGGCGTGCACGCGGGTATAATGGAAGAAAATTACAGATGAAAGGCAGACAGGCCATGCTGCAGCTGAAGAATATCGGTCTCGATTATCCGGCGGGAGCCGGCACGGTCCACGCGCTGCGCCGGGTGAATCTCATACTGCCCGCGACGGGGCTCGTGCTCGTCGCCGGAGAGTCCGGCAGCGGGAAATCCAGCCTGCTGCGGATCCTCGCAGGCGCCGAGGAACCCTCCCGCGGCGAGGTCTGCGTCAACGGGGAGGCCACCGGCCGCTGGCAGGAGCCGCGGCTCGCCGCCTGGCGCCGACGGGTCGGCGCGGCGGATGAGGCGCTGCTGCTCGGGGACCGCACGCTGCGGGAAAACGCCTTCCTCGCGGCCCTGACGGCGCTGGGGAATGCCCGGGATGCCCGGGAGAGCGCCGCGGAGGCGCTGGAACTGACGGGACTGCGGGAGAACGCCGACAAGCTGCCCTGCCAGCTCTCGGACGGGGAGCGGGCGCTGGCGGCGCTGGCCTGTGCCGCGGCCCGCAGCCCGGAGATCCTGCTCGTAGACGAACCCGCCCTGCCGGGAGGGCAGGCGCGGGAGACGGTCCTGTCCCTGCTGCGGCTCTGGAGCGCCCAACGGCTTTTGATCGTGAGCTCCCGGGACGAGGACCTTTTTGACGGCGGCGAGGATATGAAGATCCTTCTGCGGGAGGGCGAGGCGGAACAGATCTTCAACGAGCCGGAGGAGCCGGTACGCAGCACGGCCGCGGCGCCGCCGGGCATGGGCTTCGGCGGCCGGATCGCCCTGGCCCTGCGCAATCTCGGCAGCCGCCGCAGCCGCGCCGCGGCCAGACTGGGCGGCGTGTTCGCAGTCATCCTGTGCATGTGTCTCGGCCTGTCCGTGCTGGAGGGGGAGGAGAACCGGACCCGTGGTCTGCAGGCGGAGACGCTGGCGGCCTATCCGATCGTCCTCACGGCGGAGAACGTATCCGACGGCGACCTGGAGGCCCTGGCGCAGTATCTCGAGACGGAGATGGACATCCACAGCGCCTCGCTGCAGCGCACCTGGGCGATCACGCCGACGGTCTACGCGCTGGACGCCGGCGGCGCCGTGCGCCAGGTCAATCCCGAGCCTGCCGCCGGTACGAGCCTGTGGCGCGAGATGCCCGACGGGGAGGATCTGCGCGCTGCGAGCTACACCCTCGTCGCCGGGCGCTGGCCGATGAGATATGACGAGGCCGCGGTGCTGCTGGACGTGAACGGCAACATCGACAGGACCTGTCTCGCGGCCCTGGGCCTCTCGGAGACGGCCGCCGCCTCGGGGGTGAGCTATACCGAACTCATGCGCCTGTCGTTCCGCGTGGTCCTGCCCACGGAAAAATACGTGCGGAACGTCGACGGCACCTGGGGCTATATCGGCGAGGACCCGGAGGTGATGGCCGCTACGGCCCGTTCGGCCCTGGCGCTGAAGATCACCGGCGTCCTGCGTCCGGTCACCCGGGGCAACGGCGCCCAGGCGGGCGGCGCGCTGTATCTGAGCGATCTGACCGGCTGGATCAAGAACTCCATCGCCGCCAGCAGGATCGTCACCGCGCAGACGGCCGACCCGAACACCGACGTGCTGACCAACCGGGCCTTCGACGCCGCAGCCCATGCCACGGAGCCCGGCGTCCAGCGCATGGCGCTCGAGCGCTATATCGTCGGGCTGAGCGTCAGCGGCCAGGCGGCGCTGTATGAGAGGATGACGGGCGCGAGCGCCGGGGACGAGGCCGTCCAGGACCGGCTGCTGACGGCGCTGTACGCCATGTCGGACGAGGCGCTTGCCGCCCTTTACGCCCGGGAGATCGAGAGCGCCGTCTCGCCGGGCAGCTATGAGGACAACCTCCGGGCCTTCGGCGCCCGGGATTCCGATACGGTCACCGGCCTGCGGCTGTACGCGAACACCTTCGCCTACCGGGGCGCGCTGCTCACGCTGCTGGAGGGGTATTCCCGGCGCGTGACCTATGCCGACGCCGCCGACGGGGTGATCTCCGCCGGCGCGGAGCTGCTGCGCGGCACCGCCGGCGTCTATCCGGCCCTCCGGATCCTGCTCGCCGCGCTGGGACTGTTCGGCGTGCTCTTCTGCACGGTCCCGCCGCTGTATCCCCGCCGCCGCGAAGCGGCGGTGCTCCGCGCCCGGGGGTTGACGGGAGCCGCCGTCCGGAGTATTCTGGCGTGGGAAGGCCTGATCCTCGGCGGGCTCGGCGCCGTGACCGGCGCGCTGATCGTCATGGCGCTGGGGAAGGTCACCGGCGGCGCGCTGCTCGGCGTCCGCCTGGAGCTGGACTGGCCGACGGCGATCGCCGCCGTGCTGCTCGGCGCCGCGGCCGCCGCGCTTGCGGCGTTCCCGGGCCTCGGCGACGTCAGACGCCGTTTCCCGGCCCAGGCCGGGCGCGAGGCCCTATGATCCGGAAGAGAAAAACAGGGAGATCGGCTGCATGTCAAAGAGAAAGATAAGTCTGATCCTGGCGCTCATACTGCTCGTCTCGATCCTGCCGACGCGGGCGGCGGCGATCCTGCGGGAGGAGGCCCCGCCGGCCGCGGACGAAGCTGCCGGCGCTTCTGCGCAGGAGGCGCCGGAAGAGGAAGGGAAGGAAGACGATACGGCCGCCGGCAATCTGCTCGCCGGCAAGACCGTCTCCATCCTCGGGGACAGCATCTCCACGTTCAAGAACTACTCCAACTGGAGGGCGTCCCGCTACACGAACTACAACATCAGCCGGGGAAAATCCTATTATTACAACGGCCGGTACGGCATGCATGTCGAGGACACCTGGTGGTATCAGCTCATTGAGGATCTCGGCCTGCGGCTGCTGGTGAACAACTCCTGGTCCGGCTCCACTTTCTACGGCACGCGCGCCAAGACCACCGGCGCCTTCGACAGACGGTGCCTCGACCTCCACGACAACACGGGCAGCAACGCCGGCGAGGAGCCGGATATCATCATCGTCTACCTCGGGACCAACGATTTCACGCATTTCCGCGAGGATCTGGGCACCGCGGAGATCGACTATGACGCGCTGTTCCCCGTCGACGACGAGGGGACGGTCACCTATGCCAGGCCCACCACGGCGCTGGAGGCCGCCGCTGTCTGCCTGCACAAGATCTCCGACCGCTATCCCAACGCGGAGCTGTATATGATAGAGCTTCCCCAGCGGGGCGACGCGGACGAGGCGATGCTCTCCGCGCTGAAAGAATTCGACAGCGGGCTCGCCGCGGTGGCCGAGCATTTCGACACGGTCTTCATCCCGCTGTACGACAGCGTCATCACGGTGGAAACGGCGGCGAAGTACTATGCGGACAAGCGCATCCACCCCAACCGGCTGGGGATGGACGTGATCACCGAGGCGGTCAAGAACGCGATCCTCACCCACACCGCCTGGGAGACGGATCCCTATCAGACCGTAGCGCTCGATCTGATGGCGGTGGAGGCCGACTACGGAGCGAACAGGCTGGTCCGCCGGGGAGATCCGTTCTCCTGCACCCTGAAGGCGGCCGCGGAGGGGGACGTCCTCGCGGCTGTTACGATGGACGGGGAGGACATCACCGACGAGGTATGGGCCGACGGAAAGATCACGATTCCCGCCGTCACCGGCGACGTGACGATCATGGCCTGGGTCAATCTCCCGGAGGAGACGGACAAGTGAAGACAAGCGCGGTCCTGCGGTAAAAAAACGGACAGCCGACGCGAAGCGTCGGCTGTCCGTTTTTCCGCAGGCGTCACACGGACGTTTCCCGGGAGGTCTGGAAGAGCGCCCGGTTGATGCACGCTCCCAGCAGCAGCACGTACTGACAGTAGTACAGCCAGAGCATGACCACGACCACGGTGGCAAGGCTTCCGTAGGTGCCGTATGTGCTCGCGGAGAGCCAGACGGAAAACACCCAGGTCAGCAGGCTCCACCCCGTCGCGGCGAAAAGCGCGCCGGGCAGCGCCTCCCGGATCGGCAGCCGCCGTCCGGTGCCCCGCACGAAGATCGCCGTGAAATACAACGTGAGCATCGCGATCACGACCAGGAACCGGAAGTTGAGCAGAAAGATGAAAACACCGTGGGTATAGGGGGCGTAGCGCTCCACCAGCTCGATCAGCTGGTTCCCAAAGCCGTTGAGAATGACCGAGAGAAGAGAGAAGAGCACCATGCCGAGGGTGTAGACTACGCCTCTGGCCCGGCGGAGCAGGAACCCCGTGCGGCGCTCCTGCCGGTAGATCTCCTCCAGCCCGCGGATCAGCGATGAAAACCCCCGGGCGGCAGACCAGATCGTGGCGACGATCGAGACCGAAAGGATGGCCAGATTGCTCTGGTATACGTCCGAGACGATGCCCGTGATCAGCTCCTGCAGAGAGGCGGGGATCACGGGGGAGAGGAAGGCAAGGAGCTGATCCTCACTCAGAGGCGTATAGGGCAGGATCGACACCGCCAGAATGACCAGGGGCACGATCGAGAGGAAAAACCAGAAGGCGGTGGCCGCCGCGATATTGGCGATCTCCCACAGGCCGAGTCGGTGCTGCAGCTTCGCGATGTTATGATTGAACCGTTCCAACTTATCCATAGGCGTTATTATACACACAACGGCGCCGATGAGCAAGGAAAAATAAGCCGACGCTTTACAATCTTCGCGCGGAGGCGTACAATCGACACGGTGATCGTATGAAAAAGAACACGGCGAAAATCATATCTCTGCTGCTGAGCGTCCTCCTGCTGACCGGCTGCGGCGCCAAAGCGCCCGTCTCGGAGGAGCAGGCCGTCGAGGCCATGGCCGCGCCGACCGCCGTCCCGACGGCCGCGCCGACGGCGGAGCCGTCCGCAGCGCCCGCCGCAGCGCCCGCCGCGCCGAC
>JAFXYJ010000004.1 GCA_017541825.1 Oscillospiraceae bacterium
CCGACGAACCCGACGGATCCCACAAATCCGACGAACCCGACGGATCCCACAAATCCGACGAACCCGACGGATCCCACAAATCCGACGAACCCGACGGATCCCACCGATCCGACGGACCCCACGGATCCGACGGATCCGACAGACCCGACGGACCCCACGGATCCGACGGATCCGACAGACCCGACGGACCCCACGGATCCCACGGACCCCACGGACCCGACCGATCCCACAGATCCCGACGATCCCGGGGAGGAGGCTGATTGGGAAGGCAAGGGGACGAAAAACTCCCCCTATCTGATCAAATCCGCGCAGGATTTCGTCACGCTGCAGCAGCGCGTGAACACCGAAGGCGCGGACTACACGGGCAAACACTTCAAGATGACGGCGGACATCACCCTGCCGTCGGGCTGGACGCCCATCGGCTGTCTGCAGCCGGGAAAGACAAGCGCGGGAGACGGGAAGAACCTCTGGCCGTTTTCGGGCACACTGGACGGGGACGGCCATCAACTGACCGTGCCCTCGGGCGGACTGCCGCTGTTCGGCTTCGTCCGTGACGCCGTTGTGAAGAACATGGTGCTTTACGGCCCGAAGATCGCCGGCGACGGGTTCGTGAAGAACTACGTGGTGGACTACGGGCCCGGCGGCGGGTATTCCGGCAATATCGGCAACACGATCACGTTCAGCAGTGTGACGATCAAGAGCGGCACATCCACGCTGCGCTCCGGATTCATCGGCGGCCTGGTGGACTGCGGCAGCGGCAACGAGTACAGCCAGACGTCGTCGGAAAACTCTGTGACGTTCACCAACTGCACGGTGGAGTCCGGCGTCACGATCGGCTATGACAAAAAGCAGAGCGATATCGGCTCTTTTGCCGGCCATTTCAACGGCACCATGAGCGGGTGCGTGAGCTATGCGACGGTGTACGGCGTGAACAACGTGGGCGGCCTCGTGGGCTTCAAGAGCACCAGCATGGGAGATTTCAGCATCTCCGGCAGCCAGTTCCACGGCACGGTGTCGGCCACGGGGAGCAACGTGGGCGGCATCGTCGGCAGCGGCTATGACCACTTTACCGCGCCGAACGCCCGGGCGGTGTGCATCCAGAACTGCGCCTGTGACGGGACGGTCAAGGGCGGCAGCCGCGTGGGCGGCATCTTCGGCAGCGAGGGCGGCATCTGGCAGGCCTGGGACAACGGCATCGCCTACATCCGGGGCAACACCTTCAACGGGAGCGTCTCGGGCGGCAGCTATGTCGGCGCCATCCTCGGCTACTACCGGTCGCTGAACCGGTACACGGTGATCGAGAACAACATGTTCTCCGCCGACTGCGGGACCTCCCGCGGCATCGGAGGCGTGTTGTACGTGGACTCCACGCTCTACGGGGACGGCAGCGTCCGGCCCATGGGCTGGAAAACGGTCCCCGACTGGCCGGATCAGATCTACTGCTTCGACACCGCCGAGGATGATATCGACCGGATCAAGTACGCGCTGAACAAAGACAGCAGCTATTACAACATCGCCAGAACGAACCATCAGCGCGACGACGACCCGCTGGGCGCGGATCTCGACAAGCTGTGCAGCTGCGGGATCCCGTCCAAGCCGTTCACGGTGAGCATCGCGGTGTCGGGCGATTACAAGAAAGAGTATGTGACCGGCGAGACGCTGGATATGACCGGCGCGGTGTACACGGTCACGTGGAGCGACGGCAGCACCACCACACCGGCGCCGGAAGAGGTCACGCTCTCCAAGCTGGACACCTCGGAGCCGGGGAAGAAAACGATCACGATGAAATACGGGACCACCAGCGGGACCTTCAGCGTCACGGTGAAGCTCCCGGCGGGCAAGATCCGCGTGACGTTCTCGATCCTGGGCGACAATGTGCACGACAGCGACTCGGACGGCAAGGTCCACGGCCTGAAAATGGGCGGTTTGAAGACCTGGGTCGCCGCGAAAAAGTACGAGGTCGACAGCAACGACACGGTCTGGGACGTGATGCAGACGGTGATGCAGGAAAACGGGATCACCGCCACAACGACCAACTCCCGGGGCACGATATATGTGGCAGGGCTGACCTATAAGGGCAAAAATCTCGCGGAGTTCACCAACGGCGCGAATTCCGGGTGGATGTATACGCTCAACGGTCACCACCCACTGCTGGGCGTGGCGCAGCAGTACCTCAAAAACGGCGACGTGATCGTGTTCCACTACACCGACGACTATACGAAGGAAGAGGGGAGCGAGGGGTACAACGACGCGGATCAGGCCGCGGCGGACAAGGTCATCAAGCTGATCAACGCGATCCCCTCCCCCGTGACGCTCAAGAGCCGGGCAGCGGTGGAGGCGGCGCGGAAGGCATACGACGACCTGACGAGCTACTCCCAGCGCTCGAAGGTGACCAACTACCAGAAGCTCCTGGACGCGGAGGCGGCCTTGAAGGAGCTGGAGAAGCAGGCGGCGCTGGAGGACGCCACCGAGGAGGACAAGACGGCGGCGTCGGCGGTGGAGGCGCTGATCGACGCGCTGACGGAGAAGATGGCGGAGGACGACGCATCGGCACTGTCGGCGGCGATCGCGGAGGCGCGGAAAGCGTACGAGGCACTCAGCGACCTGCAGCAGCTTCTGGTGGAGAACCTGGAGACGCTGGAGAAGGCCGAGGCGCGCCTGGCGTCGCTGGAGGCCACGTCCGGCTACCGGGACATCTACGAGCAGACGGCGAAGTACATAGAGAGTCTGGGGGAGATGGACGCGTCGGCCCAATGGACGGCGCTGGGCTTCGCGCGCTCCGACCGGCCGGTATCCGACGGGTTCTACCGGAGCATGGTGGAACTGGTGCTCGCATCGATCAACGAGAAGGAGCAGATGCACCGGGCCAAATCCACGGACAACTCGCGGACGGTCCTGGTACTGACCAGCCTGGGATATGACGTGACGGACGTGGGCGGCCATAACCTGCTCATGGGCCTGACGGACCTGGACTATGTGAAAAAGCAGGGGATCAACGGGCCGATCTGGGCGCTGATCGCGATGGATTCGGGGCGGTATGAGCTGCCGGAAAACCCGGAGGCGGCGGACTACACGACCCGGGAGAAGATCATCGACTACCTGCTCAGCCAACAGCTCGCGGACGGCGGCTGGGCCTTGACGGGGGAGCAGTCGGACTCGGACATCACGGGCATGTGCCTGCAGTCGCTCGCACCGTATTACAGCCAACGCGAAGACGTGAAGGCGGCGGTGGACCGTGCGCTGGAGACGCTGTCGGTGATGCAGAACGCGGACGGCAGCTACTCGACCTTCGGCAGCGGGGAGGGTCTGACGCCGACGAGCGAGTCGATCTCGCAGATCCTGGTGGCGCTGAGCGCGCTGGGGATCGACGCGGGGAGCGACCCGCGGTTCATCAAGAACGGCCACTCGGTGGTGGACGCGCTGTGCGCGTTCTACGTCGAGGGCGGGGGCTTCAGCCACCTGCGGGGCATGGGCGTGGACGGCATGGCCACGGAGCAGGCGTACTACGCGCTGACGGCGTATTTCCGCCTGCTGGACGGGAAGACCGCGCTCTACGACATGACGGATGTGACGCCGACGGCGGCGCCTGTGCTGACCGAGGAAGACGCCGGCGAGCCGGAGACCGCCGCATTGCCGGAGACCGGGGCGGCGGAACCGGAGGAGGAGATCGCGCTGGCGATCCAGGCACTGGACGGCGGGGAGGAGAAGCGGCCTGTGTCGGCCTGGTGGATCCTGCCGCCGACGCTGCTGGCGGGCCTGGCGGCGTACCTGCTGGACAAAAAGCGCCGCAGGGCCGCGGCCGCGGCAGAGGTTCCTGCGCCTGCGGAGGCAGACGCGCCGGAAACGGATCCGCAGGAGCCCTGACCGGGGCAATACATATTTTCCCTTAAAAGTCTGCGCGGTCATAAGGAGGAGAAACGATGGCAGACAAAAAGAAGAAAAAGAACATCTTTGCCAACAGCGTGATGGTGGCGATCATCGCCATGATCGTGGTGGGCGGGATCCTGGGGGTGGGATACCTCCGGGGCTGGTTCGGAGACAAGGGCGCGGACACGGCGGTGCTCTCGGACGTGCGGGGGATCGTGAACATGACCCGGAGCGGCGTGACGTACCCGGTGGAGCAGGACACGCCGCTGCGCGCGGGAGACGTGATCACCTGCACGCCGGGCGGCACGGCGGCGATCCACATCGACACGGGCAGCGCTCTGGCCATCGGCGAGCAGGCGGCCATGACGGTGGAGGAGCCTTCGTCGAGGGGCTTCGCGGCGGACGTGACCAACGGCGAGCTGTTCGCGTTCGTGACCGGGGAAAAGGCAAAGCCCGTGACGCTCACCTTTGACGGGAAGAGCGTGGAGGTCGAGCACGCCATCGTATCGCTGAGCCGCCGCGCGGGCGCGCAGAACGTGAACGTGTATTACGGCAGCGTGGGGGAGGCTCAGGCCGGCCAGGTGCTCAACTGGGTGCAGGACGAGCTGAGCGTGGATCCGCTGCAGATCGGGAGCCTGAACGCGTTCTCGGTGGTGCAGCTCCGCGCGGCGAACACGGTGGCGGCGTGCTGCTTCACGAACGCGGAGCTCGACGAGATGGAGGCGGCGCGGAAGGCGGAGCGCGACGCGCAGAGCGCGGCGGCGATGTCGGAGGCGCTCTCCGAGCTGGATCTGGCGTATGAGTGCACGGTGACGATCGTGTGCGACACGATCCTGGACAACTGGGACAAGCTGGAGACGGCGAAGCAGGAGTTCGTACCGGAGGACGGCGTGATCCTGCCGGCGACCACGGTGCCCTTCGCGGAGGGGGAGACGTCCTTTGACGTGCTCAAGCGGGTGTGCGACGCCTATGGCATCCAGATCGAATACAGCTGGACGCCGCTGTACAACAGCTACTACGTGGAGGGGATCAACCACCTGTACGAATTCGACTGCGGCGCGGAGTCGGGTTGGATGTACAAGGTCAACGGCTGGTTCCCGAACTACGGCGCGTCGTCGTACGTGATGCAGGAGGGGGACAGCATGGTTTGGAGCTACACCTGCGTGGGTCTCGGCGTGGACGTGGGAGGCCAGGCGTGGTGAAGCGAGAGGAAAACGACGCGTTCTCGCGCTGTCATCCGGCGGTGGGCTTTACGTTCTTTGTCGGCGCGATCGGACTGGGCGCGATGATCATGCACCCGGCGTACATCGCGGCGTCTGCGGTCTTTGCGGTGACGTATTACTGCCTGCTCAAGGGCGCCAGGGGGATGAAGCTGGTGGCGCTGTCGATCCCGCTGTTCCTGTTTCTGACCTTCGCCAACCCGCTGGTGAACCACGACGGGCAGCGCGTGCTGACGTATGTGTTCGGGAAGCCGTACACCTTTGAGGCGCTGCTGTACGGCATGGTGATCGCGGGGATGCTGATCGCGATGATCCTGTGGGCGGGCTGCTACAACGCGGTGATGACGTCGGACAAGTTCATGACGCTGTTCGGAGGGATGATCCCGACGATCTCGATGCTGCTGCTGATGGTGCTGCGTCTGGTGCCGAACATGCTGCGGAAGATCGGACAGCTTGCGGGCGCGCGCAGGTGCATCGGGCGCGGCGCGGCGGAGAACGCGACGAAGAAGGAGCAGGCGGCGGACAGCCTGAACGTGCTGTCGGCGCTGATGACCTGGGCGCTGGAGGGCGGCGTGATCACGGCCGACTCGATGAAGGCGCGGGGCTACGGCACCGAGCGGCGGTCGAGCTTTCAGATCCACACGCTGACCGGGCAGGACATATGCCTGCTGGGAACGATGGGCGTGCTCACGGTGATGATCGTTCGGCTGATCGCGCTGGGCGGGACGGCGGCGAACTACACGCCGATCATGGAGATCACGCCGGTGACGGGCCGGTATGTGTGGGGCTTCGCCGCGTACTGCGCGTTTTTGTCGCTGCCGACGGTGTTATACATAAAGGAGGCTGTGCAATGGCACATTTCGAGATCCGGGATCTGAGCTTCACCTATGCCTCGGCAAAGGGCAGGCTGTCCCTGGACAGAGTGAGCTTTGATGTGGATAAAGGGCAGTATCTGGTGCTCTGCGGGAAGAGCGGCAGCGGGAAGACGACGCTCTTGAAGCAGCTCAAGCCGGTGCTCTCGCCGGCGGGGAAGCGTAGCGGCGAGGTGCTGTTCAACGGCGTGCCGGTGCGGCAGCTCTCCGAGCGCGACCAGGCGGCGAAGATCGGGTATGTGATGCAGAACCCGGACGACCAGATCGTGACGGACAAGGTTTGGCACGAGCTGGCCTTCGGACTGGAGAGCCTGGGCTGCGACCAGAAGACGATGCGCGCGCGGGTGGCGGAGATGGCCTGCTACTTCGGGATCCAGGACTGGTTCCACCGTGACGTGGCGAACCTGTCGGGCGGGCAGAAGCAGCTGCTGAACCTGGCGTCGATCATGGCGATGCAGCCGGAGGTTTTGATACTGGACGAGCCGACGAGCCAGCTGGACCCGATCGCGGCGTCGGACTTTTTGAATACGGTGCGGAAGATCAATCTGGAGCTGGGCACGACGGTGATCATCACCGAGCACCGGCTGGAGGACATCTTCCCGCACGCGGACCGGGCGGTGGTGATGGACGGCGGCCGTGTGATCGCGGACGACCGGCCGCGGAACATCGGGCGGCTGCTGTACGAGCAGGACAACCCGATGTTCACGGCGATGCCTACGCCGGTGCGGGTGTTTTACGGCTCGGGCGGGAGCGGGGAGTGTCCGCTGACGGTCCGGGACGGCCGGAGCTGGCTGAGCGAGGCGTTCCCCGCGGGGGCAAAGGTGAAGAGCCTGCCGGAGACGAAAAACCCGGTGGAGGACAACGAACCCGCCCTCATCATGAAGGAGCTGTGGTTCCGCTATGAGAAGGACACGCCGGACATCATGCGCGGCGTGAGCGCGGAGGTGCCGACGGGGAGCCTGTACGCGATCGTCGGCGGGAACGGCGCGGGCAAATCCACGACGCTCAAGGCCATCTGCGGGATCAACCGGCCGTACCGCGGGAAGATCCGGATCTTCGGCAAGCCGGTGGAGAAGTACAGGTCCGCGGAGCTGTTCAGCCGCTGCCTGGCCATGCTGCCCCAGGACCCCAAGAGCCTGTTCGTGAAGAAAACGGTCCGGGAGGAGCTGGAGGAGATGAACTCCGACAAGGCCCGGGTGGGGGAGATCGCGGCGCTGTGCCAGGTGGAGCCGCTGCTGGACTCGCATCCCTACGACCTCTCGGGCGGCGAGCAGCAGCGCGCGGCGCTGGCGAAGGTGCTGCTGACCGAGCCGCGGCTGCTGCTGCTCGACGAGCCCACCAAGGGCATCGACAGCTTCTTCAAGGAGACCTTCGCGGGGATCCTCGCGGAGCTGAAGGCAAAGGGGATCACGATCGTCATGGTGTCCCATGACGTGGAGTTCTGCGCGCGGTACGCGGACATGGTGAGCATGTTCTTCGACGGGCAGATCCTGACCACGGACACGCCGCGACGGTTCTTCGGGAGCAACAGCTTCTACACGACGGCGGCCAACCGGATGAGCCGGCACGTGTTCACGCAGGCGGTGACGGCGGAGGACGTGATCGCGCTCTGCCGCGCCAACAGGGAGGGCGAGGCATGAAGAGATCGCGGATCGTGATGCTGGTGATGCTGCTGGCCGTGATCCCGGCGACGCTGCTGCTGGGGCTGAAGCTCCCGGGGCGGAGCTACTATCTGCTCAGCGCGCTGGTGGCCCTGGAGATCCTGATCCCGTTTTTCATGGCGTTCGAGGGGCGGAAGCCGCAGCCGCGTGAGCTGGTGACGGTGGCGGTGATGTCCGCGCTGGTGACGATCGCGCGGGTGGCGGTGCCTCTGCCGAGCTTCAAGCCGACTTTCGCGGTGATCATGCTCTCGGGGATCGCCTTCGGTCCGGAAACGGGGTTCATCGTGGGGGCGCTGGGGGCGCTGGGCAGCGACTTCTTCTACGGCCAGGGCCCGTTCACGCCCTGGCAGATGATGGCCTACGGCATGGCGGGGGTCCTGGCGGGGATCGGCTTCGCGCCCGGACGGCTGCCGAGGAAAAACTGGGTCATGGGCGTGTTCTGCTTTATCTGCACGGTGCTGTTCATCGGGCCGCTGCTGGACACGAGCACGGTGACGATCATCGCCACCACGTTCACCTGGGAGAACATGCTGCCCATCTACGCCTCCGGCCTGCCGGTGAATCTGACGCAGGGCGCCTGCAGCTTTCTGACCATGCTGCTCTTCGGCAACGCCATACTGGAGAAGCTGGAGAGGGTGAGGACCCAGTACGGCATGATGGAGACGGACGACGATGGGCTTTGAGGCGTGCCATCCGGCGGTGAACCTGCTGTATTTCGCCGCCGTCATTACCGGGATGATCGCCTTCCGGCATCCCGTATTTTTGGGTATTTCCTTTTTCTGCGCTTTCGCGTACAGTGTAAAGCGGAACAAATGGAAGGCCGTGATCTTCGATCTCGTCCTGATCCCGCTGGCGGGGGCGTACGCGCTCTACTACAGCACGTACCACCACTTCGGGATGACGGAGCTAGGGATCAACTTCGTGGGGAACCGGCTGACGCTGGAATCCATGGTGTACGGGCTGGTGCTGGGCTTCGTGATCGCCGGGGTGATGGTGTGGCTCAGCTGTGTGTACTCGGTGTTCACCACGGACAAGGTGGTGTATCTGTTCGGCACGGTGAGCCCGCGGCTGAGTCTGTTTCTCGCGATCCTGCTGCGGATGGTGCCGCGGATAAAAAAAGAGGCCCGGCGCATCAACATGGCGCGGCGGGGCATCGGACGCGGGGCCGGACAGGGAAATCCGTGGCAGCGGCTCGTTAACTGCGTGAAGATCTTCTCCATGCTCATCAGCTGGACCATCGGCGCGCTCAAGCTCGCGTCGGACTCCATGCGCAGCCGGGGGAGCATCCTGCGGGGCCGGACGGCGTTTTCGATCTACCGCTTCGACAATCGTGACCGGGCGTATGTGATCGGGCTGTTCGCCTGCCTGACCGTGACGGCCATGGGGTATCTGCTGCGGCAGACCCGGATGATCTACGATCCGCGGCTGCTGTGGACGCCCATCACGGTCATGAGCTACGTCTTCTATCTCGGCTACGCCGTATTCTGCCTGATGCCCATGGGTCTGGAGCTCTGGACCGAATGGCGCTTCAAAAAAGCGAGGGAGAAAAAGCTATGATCCAAAGCGTCAATTTCCCGATCTCCAGCTACTGCATCAAGCCCTACGGGAGCTGGGACGCGCTGGGCGAAAAGCTCCGCGCCCTGGGGCTGGACGGCATTGAGGGCATCGTCGATCCCGACGACCTGGACGCGGCGTTCCCGGCCTCGCTGCTGGCGGGCTACCACATGGTGTTCTATCCCGACTGGCTGGACTTTTACCGGCACAGCGAGCCCGAGCTGCTGCGCAAGTTCGGCAGCTGGGAAATGATCGGGAAGGTCTACCGCGGCACGCGGCCGGAGGACCTGATGCGGCAGTTTAAGGACGACCTGGCCTTCGGACTGTCGATGCACACGCCCTACACGGTGTTCCACGTCTCCGACGTGTCGCTGGAGGAGGGCTATACCTACCGGTGGCTGCACACGAACCGCGAGGTGCTCGACGGGGCGATCGAGTTCATCAACGAGCTGCTGCGCGGCGTGGAGCCCACCTTCGATTTCCTGGTGGAGAACCAGTGGTGGCCGGGCTTCACCTTTCTGGACCCCGCCGAGACGGAGTATCTGCTCTCCGGGATCGAGTACCCGAGGACGGGGATCATGCTGGACACGGGGCATCTGATGAACACGAATCCGAAGCTGCGCACCCAGGCCGAGGGGGTCGGGTACATCCTGGACCGGATCCGGGCCCACGGCGAGCTCAAAGATCGCGTGTGGGGGATGCATTTCCACCAGAGCCTCAGCGGCGAGTATGTGCGCCGCCACACGGGGCGGCTGCCCGAGGACTTTCCCGACGACTACTTCGAGGCATTCTTCCGGGAGTATCCGCACATCGAGAGCATCGACCGTCACCGCCCGTGGACAGACCCCAAATGCGTCCGCCTCCTTGACGAGATCCGGCCCAGATACCTCACCCACGAGCTCAGCTCCGCCCCCGGCAGACCCCTGCTCACCGCCGTCAGACGCCAGCTCAACACCATCCGCAAGGGCGCCGCACAGGTGTAAAAAAGCACCGGGGATCGCTTTGGCAAAGCGATCCCCGGTGCTTTTTCATGCCGTTATTCAAGATACATGTCCAGCAGACGCTGCCTGTCGGCGGGACCGACGCCGAGCCCCTGCTCGAGAAAGCCGTCAAAGCTGCCGTAACGCTCGTCAGCCGCCTCATACGCGGCGCGCAGATACGCCTCCTGGGCCGAGAAGAACAGCCTGGTCGCCCGCTCGCTTTTCTCCGAAGGATTCTTCGA
>JAFXYJ010000068.1 GCA_017541825.1 Oscillospiraceae bacterium
CCCCAACACCAACATTTCCATCCAGTACGGACTGCTGGCCTTCATCGCCGCGGTCTACGGCCCCATCGCCGGGCTGCTGTCCGGCCTGATCGGCCACTTCTTCATCGACTTCAGCTACGGCTGGGGCGTGTGGTGGAGCTGGGTCATCTCCTCGGCTCTGTTCGGCCTGGCCATGGGCTTTGCCACCAGCAAGTATACCCTGGATGACGGCCAGTTTTCCAAGCATGACGCCATCGGCTTCAATGTGGCACAGGTGCTCTGCAACCTGCTGGCCTGGGCCGTGGTCGCTCCGGGACTGGATATCCTGATGTACGCCGAGCCCGCCAACAAGGTATTCGTCCAGGGCCTGGGCAGCGCCGCCATCAACGCTGTCGCCACCGCCGTGGTGGGCACGCTGCTGCTGTTCGCCTACGCCGCCGCCAAGCCCAAGAAGGGCAGTCTGAAAAAGGAAAAATGAGCCTGTCCCCACGGACAGCGCGGCTGACGGCGGGGATCCTCCCCGCCGTCGCTCATTGAAGGAGGAATCTGCGTGGACGAGCCGATCCTGGAATTCAAACACTTTTCCTTTCAATACAATTCCCAGTCCGAGCCCACGGTCATGGATATCGACTTCACCCTGCGCCGGGGGGAGAAGGTGCTCATCGCCGGACCGTCCGGCTGCGGGAAGTCCACCCTGGCCAACTGCATCAACGGGCTGATCCCCTTTTCCTACAGGGGGGAGATGACCGGCTCGGTGACCCTGGGCGGCCGGGAGACCAGGGACCTGAGTATTTTTGAGATCTCCAGGATGGTGGGCACCGTGCTGCAGGACTCCGACGGCCAGTTCGTGGGTCTCACCGTGGCGGAGGATATCGCCTTCGCCCTGGAAAATGACTGTGTGGAGGAGCCGGAACTCCACGACCGGGTGGCCGCCGCGGCGAAGCTGGTGGACGTGGACACCCATCTCTCCCACGCTCCCGGGGAACTGTCCGGCGGGCACAAGCAGCGAGTGTCCCTGGCCGGGGTGCTGGTGGACGACGTGGATATCCTGCTCTTCGACGAGCCCCTGGCCAATCTGGACCCCGCCACGGGGAAACAGGCCATGGAGCTCATCGACCGGATGCAGAAGGAGACCGGCGCCGCCGTGATCATTATAGAGCACCGGCTGGAGGACGTGCTCCACCGGGACGTGGACCGGATCGTGCTCATGCGGGAGGGGCGGATCATTGCCGACCAAAGCCCGGACGAGCTGCTGTCCGGGCCGCTGCTGACGGAGACCGGCATCCGGGAGCCCCTGTATATCACGGCCCTAAAGTACGCAGGCACGGAGATCACCCCCGCCATGGCCCCCCACAGCATCCGCACCGTGGTCATCGACGAGACCGTCCGGGAAAAGGTGCAGCATTGGTACCGGACGGCGCCTCCCGCGCCGCCCCGGGACGAGCTGCCGGAGCTGCTGGAGGTCCGGGACGTCTCCTTCGCCTACCCCGGCCATCAGGCCCTGCGGCATATCTCCGTTGCCATCCGCCGGGGGGAGCTGACCGCCGTGGTAGGCACCAACGGCGCGGGCAAGACCACCTTCTCCAAGGTGGTGTGCGGCTTTGAGACACAGCAGGAGGGGAGCGTTTTTCTCAACGGGGAGGACATGGCCGGCCTGTCCATCAAGGAACGGGCGGACCACATCGGCTACGTGATGCAGAACCCCAACCAGATGATCTCCAAGGTACAGATCTATGATGAGGTGGCTCTGGGGCTGCGGACCCGGGGCGTGCCGGAGGAGGAGATCGGCCCCCGGGTGGAGGACGCC
This sequence comes from Oscillospiraceae bacterium, assembly GCA_017541825.1. Taxonomy (GTDB): domain Bacteria; phylum Bacillota; class Clostridia; order Oscillospirales; family Oscillospiraceae; genus Apopatocola. Next base: position 1,787 of record JAFXYJ010000068.1, read on the forward strand.
CTGCGGGTGTGCGGGCTGTGGCCCTTCCGGAACTGGCCCGTCTCCGCGCTGAGCTTCGGGCAGAAAAAGCGGGTCACCATCGCCTCTATCCTGGTGCTGGAGCCGGAGCTCATCATCCTCGACGAGCCCACCGCGGGCCAGGATTACCGCCACTACACGGATATCATGGAGTTCCTGACCGAGCTCAACCGCCGGGGCGTCACCATCTGCATGATCACCCACGACATGCATCTCATGCTGGAATACGCCCGGCGCGCCGTCGTTTTCTCCCGGGGTGAGATCATTGCCGACGACACCGGCGCCAACATCCTCACCGACCCGGACATCATCGCCCGGGCCAGTCTGAAGGAGACGTCCCTCTATGACCTGGCGGTGAAATGCGGCATCGACAGCCCCCGGGACTTCGTGCAGCGGTTCATCGACTATGAACGGGAGGCGGTGCGGAAATGACCAATCTGTTCAACTATATCGACCGGCCCTCGCCCATCCACCGGCTCACCGGAGCCACAAAGTTCCTGTGCCTGCTGCTGTGGAGCTTCGCGGCCATGTCCACCTACGACACCCGGTTTCTGACGGCTCTGGCGGTGCTGAGCCTGGTGCTGTTCAGAGTGTCGAGGATCGGCCTGCGGGACGTAAAGTTCATGCTGGGCTTCACGGCGGTATTTCTGGTGATCAACAGCATATTCATCTATCTCTTCTCTCCCCGCCACGGCACGGAGCTCTACGGCACCTGCACCGTCATCCTCGGCTCCGGGCGCTACGCCCTCACGAAGGAGCAGCTTTTCTACCATCTGAACTATTTTCTCAAATATCTGGCCACCATCCCCATCGTACTGCTGTTCGTCTCCACCACCAACCCCAGCGAATTTGCCGCCTCCCTGAACAAGCTGGGAGTAAAGTACTCCGTGGCCTATTCCGTGGCCCTGGCCCTGCGCTATATCCCCGACGTGCAGCAGGAATACCATGAGATCTCCCAGGCCCAGCAGGCCCGGGGCATCGAGATGAGCAAAAAGGCGTCGGTGACGGCGCGGCTGCGTGCCGCCAGCTCCATCCTCATCCCGCTGATCCTCTCCAGTATGGAAAAGATCGAGGTGGTATCCAACGCCATGGAGCTCAGGTGCTTCGGCAAGCACAAAAAACGCACCTGGTACATGGCCCGGCCCTTCCGGGCGGCGGATATCCTGTGCATGGTGTTCTGCGCGCTGCTGGTGGCGGCGGCCTTTGCGCTGAATCACATCAACGGCAGCCGCTTCTACAATCCCTTCATCTGATACAGTATTTGCTCCCCCGACACACAAAAGGAGATGTCACCATGAAGCTTGTCAACATGAAAAAGAACGGCCGCTGCGTCCTGGGCGTCCTGACGCCCCGGGGCATCGCGGATATGTCCGAGCTCTCCGGCGAGGGCTTTCCCCGGACCATGGGGGAGGCGCTCTCCATGGGCCGGGAGGCCGCCGTCGCCGCTCTGGAGGAGCCGCTGAGCCGGGCGGAGCGCTTCCTCCCCGGGGAAGAGGCGGAATACGCCCCGGCGGTGGACGACCCGGAGAAGATCCTGTGCGTGGGCAAGAATTATGCCGCCCACGCAGCGGAGATCCCGGAGCTGTTCAAGGCCAGCGGCGCCGCCCCGGAGATCTTTGCCAAATTCCGCAACACCCTGGCGCCCCACAACGGGCAGGTGCGGCTGAACCCCCGCTCGAAAAAGCACGACTATGAGGCCGAGATCGCCGTGATCATCGGCCGCCGGGCCTGCGGCGTCACGGCGGAGGAGGCCATGGATTACGTATTCGGCTATACGCTGGCCAACGATATCAGCGCCCGGGACCTGCAGAAGGCCGCCAGCCAGTGGACCCCCGGCAAGACCTGCGACACCTTTTGCCCGCTGGGCCCGCGGATCGTCACCGCCGGCGAGCTCGCCCATGACGCCATCCGGCTGACCGGATATAAGAACGGCCAGCTGCGTCAGTCCGGCTGCTCGGGAGACATGATCTTTTCCATACCGTATATCGTCAGCTTCCTCTCCGGCTGCTGCACCCTGGAGCCCGGAGACGTGATCCTGACCGGCACCCCCGCCGGGGTCATCTTCGGCCGTCCGGAGGGAGAACAGGACTGGCTGAAGGCGGGAGACACGCTGGAGGTCCGGGCCGACGGGATCGGGGCGCTGTTCGTGACCGTCACGGAATAAAGAAAAAAGAGAGGCAGCCCGCCGGCTGCCTCTCCTGCGTATACGTCATTTTCCCGTGCTGCCGAAGCCGGCCGCGCCCCGATCGGTATCGCCCAGCTCCCCGGACAGCTCGAAGGTCAGCGTCCGGCAGGGGAGAAGGACCATCTGGGCGATCCGCTCGCCGTTTTCCACGGTCCGGGGCTCGCCGCTGTCGTTGTACAGCGGTACGATGTACTCCCCCCGGTAGTCGGCGTCGCACACGCCCACGCAGTTGGCCGGACGGAGCCCCTGCTTAACCGCCAGTCCGCTGCGGGCAAAGATCCCCGCGAACCAGCCCTCCGGCAGAGCGGCGGCAAAGCCCGTGCCCACGCCGACGGTGCCGCCGGGCGGGATCGTGACGGGCTCGTCCAGGCAGGCGTAGAGATCGTAGCCCGCCGCCAGATCGGTGGCGCGGCCGGGTGTACGGGCCCCCTCCCGCAGGAATCTGATCTGCATTCGGATCGTTCCCATGCGATCCCTCCTCTCTTTTTGCATATTGTAGCATAAAATATTCCGGATATCCACCGGGATGATTGATTTGTCATTTCATTTTTGGTAGAATACGATCCAAAGGAGCGAGCTATGGCCAATATCGTCGAAATCAATGAACTTTCGTCGCCGGAGCTGGCTGTCTATGCCCGGCTGAAGGACCCGCCTTACCGGGCCGGTTTTGAGGCCGCAAACGGGGTTTTCATCGCCGAGAGCCCGAAGGTCATCGCCATCGCCCTGGACGCGGGCTATGAGCCCGTGTCCGTCCTGACCGAGCGGCGCCATATCGCGGGCACGGCCCGGGAGATCCTCGAGCGCTGCGGAGACATCCCGGTCTATACCGCCGGGAGGTCGGTGCTCGCCTCTCTGACGGGCTACGAGCTCACCCGCGGCGTGCTCTGCGCCATGAAGCGCAGGCCTTCCCGGAGCGCGGAGGAGGTTTGCCGCAGCGCCCGGCTCGCGGCGGTGCTCGAAAACATCACCGACGTGACGAACCTGGGCGCGATCTTCCGCAGCGCCGCGGCGCTGGGCGTGGACGCCGTGCTGCTCAGTCCCTCCTGCTGCGATCCCCTCTCCCGGCGGAGCATTCGCGTGAGCATGGGGACCGTGTTCCTCGTCCCCTGGGCGCGGCTGGGCGAACGGCCGGAGGACTGGCCGGGCCGGGGCATGGAAACGCTCCGCTCCCTCGGCTTTGCCACCGCGGCGCTGGCGCTGCGCGACGACGCCCTGCCGCTGGACGATCCGATCCTGCGCTCCCATGAGCGTCTGGCGCTCCTGCTGGGCACCGAGGGGGACGGCCTGTCGGCCAAAACGCTGGCGCGGTGCGATCACACCGTGAAGATCCCCATGTCGCACAACGTGGACTCTCTGAATGTGGCCGCCGCCGGAGCGGTGGCCTTCTGGGAGCTGCGAAGGAAATAGACCGCGAGATCAATATGATAAAGGAGATGGCAGAATGAACGCACAGCAGCTGGACGCCTATCTGGAACGCATCGGTTACACCGGCAGCCGGGAGCTCACCGGCGCCACGCTGGACGCGCTGATCAAAACACACGTGTCCGCGGTTCCTTTTGAAAACCTCGACCCCTATGAGTTCGGCATCACCCCCTCTCTGGAGGAAGACGACATCTATAAGAAGATCGTGGAGAACCGCCGCGGCGGCTACTGTTTTGAACAGAACACCGCGCTGCACATGCTGCTGCGGGACATGGGCTTTGACGCCTACCCGGTGGTGGTGCGCATCATCATGGGCCCCGGCCCTGTACATCCCTATGCCCACAAGGGCGTTGTCGCCCGCGCCGAGGGCAAGATGTGGTACTGTGACGTGGGCTTCGGCGGTCCCGGCCCCAAGGGCGTTGTGGAGATGAGCGAGCGCGAACAGGAGATCTCCGGCGGCATCTACCGCTGCGCCTTCCCGGAGGATTACTGTGAGATCCAGCGGAAGGACGGCGAGGAATGGCCGGTGCTGTTCCGCTTCCCGATGCACCCCATCGAGCCCTGCGATTTCATCCCGCTCAACTATTACATCGGCGGTCAGCCCGGCTTCGGCTTCCGGTCCTGGCGCACCGTGAACCTCACGTTGCCCAATGGCAGCAAGGCGCTGACCAACGACCACCTGACCATCCGCATTGACGGGGAGGTCACCGAGCGCGATCTCCAGAGCAGGGCCGAGGTTGAGCAGGTGCTGCGCGAGGAGTTCGGCCTCGACGTCAAGCTGCCCGAGTAATGCCGCTTGACAACGCGGCTCGCATGCACTAACATATCTTTTCAATAGGTTATCTTTTGCGGAGAGGACGCTGCCATGGGAGAACCCATTCTGGAGCTCAGAGACATCACCAAAAGCTTTGCCGAAGGCACTGTTCTCAACGGCATCAGCTTAACAGCAGACCGGGGAGAATTCATCACGCTCCTCGGTTCCTCGGGCTGCGGCAAGACGACCACCCTGCGCATCATCGCAGGGCTGGAGAGCTGTGACAGCGGCGCGGTGATCCTCGAGGGACGGGATGTGACCGACGAGCCCCCCGAAAGGCGCGGCGTCAACATGGTGTTCCAGAACTACGCCCTCTTCCCCCATATGAGCGTGGAGGCCAACATCGGCTACGGGCTGAAGATCCGCCGCAGGCCCCGCGCGGAGATCAGGAAAGCCGTTTCCGACGCGCTGGAAATGGTCCGGCTCCCCGGCTACGAGCGGCGGATGCCCTCGGAGCTCTCCGGCGGTCAGCGCCAGCGGGTCGCCATCGCCCGGGCCATCGTCAACGAGCCGAAGGTGCTGCTGCTCGACGAGCCTCTGGGCGCGCTGGATCTGCAGCTCCGGCGCCAGATGCAGATCGAACTCAAGCGTCTGCAGAAGCAGCTCGGCATCACCTTCATCTACATCACCCACGACCAGGAAGAGGCGCTGAACATGTCCGACCGGATCGCCGTGATGAAGAACGGCGTCTTCCAGCAGATCGGCACGCCCTCCGAGATCTACGACCGGCCGAAGAACGCCTATGTGGCGCAGTTCGTCGGCTCGGCCAACGTGCTGACCGGCACGGCGGAATACGCCGACGGGCGGCTGATGCTGCGCCGCGGGGATGTCCGTGCCGCCGTGACCGATCCCGGCACGGGGATCGGCGCCGGCGCGCCGCTGCATGTGGCCGTGCGCAGCGAGTACATAGATTTCCTCCCGCCCGGAACGCCGGGCTTTGCCGCCGTGGTAAAGGAGAAAAGCTTTGCCGCGGGCATGCTGCGTCTGGCGCTGGAGACGCCCGACGGAGCGGAGATCATTGCCAGCCGTCACGGCATCGATTCGGAGCTCGTCCCCGGCGACGCGGTGACCTTCGGCTTCGACGCCGGGCACGCCGTCGTGGTGGAGGCGGAAGATGCAACGTGAACGGCGCGGCGAAAACGCCGCCTTCCTCGCGCCGATGTACATTTTCACGGTGATCTTTCTGATCGGGCCGTTCGTGTACATGCTGGTGCTGAGCTTCCTCACCCGGGCGGAGACCTGGGGCGTGGTCAATTCCTTCACGCTGCGCAACTACGAGAGGATCCTCGAGCCGCTCTACTTCAACACCTTCGTGGAGTCGGTGAAGCTGGCCGTGCTGGTCACGGCGCTGGTGGCGCTGTTCGGCTATCCCTTCGGCTACTTCATGGCCAAGCTGCCGCCGAAACGCCGGGGACTGATGCTGATGCTGGTCATGATCCCCTTTTACACCAGCTCGCTGATGCGTCTTTACGGCTGGATCATCGTGCTGCGCGCCAACGGCCTGCTCGACAAGCTGCTCATGGCGCTGCACATCACCTCCGAGCCGCTGAAGATCCTCTACACCTACCCCGCCGTGGCCGTGGGCATGGTCTACGCGCTGCTGCCGTTCATGATGCTCTCGGTGTATTCGAGCGTGGAAAAAATGGACTGGGCGCTGGTGGAGGCCGCCCGGGACATGGGCGCCTCGCCGGCCGGGGCCTTTCTGACCGTGACGCTGCCGCTGACCATGCCGGGGCTGATGACCGGCGTGATACTGACCTTCGTGCCCTCCATGGGACTGTTCTTCGTGGCGGACATCCTCGGCGGCAACAAGATCGTGCTGGTGGGGAGCCTGATCCAGGAGCAGCTGATGAAGGTCCACGACCAGCCCTTCGCCGCGGCGCTGTCGGTGATCATGATGCTGATGATGACCGTGATGATCTGGCTCTACCGGCGCGTCACGGGCAGCGGAGAAATGGAGGGCATGCTGTGAAGAGCCGGTCCCGTTTCCCGATGATCTATCTGTTCGTGATCACGGTGATCATGTATCTGCCCATCCTGTTCGTGATGATCTACTCGGTGAACCTGAGCAAGATCAGCTCGGTGTGGACCGGTTTTTCCCTCAAATGGTACCGGGAGCTGTTCCGGGACCGGAACGTGGGCACGGCGCTGTGGAACAGTCTGATCCTCGGCGGCGTCTCCTCGCTGGCCGCGGCGGTGATCGGCACCCTGGGCGCCATCGGCACCGTGCGAACCGGTTTTCGCGGCAAGGGCGCCATGGAGTATATCGCCACGCTGCCGATGATGACGCCGGAGATCATCCTTGGCATGATCTTTCTGGCCTTCTTCTCGCTTCTGGGTCTCCCCTTCGGCATGACCACGCTGATCATCGCCCACACGGCCTTCTGCATCCCCTACATATTCATGCAGGTGAAGGCCCGGCTGGCCGGCATGGACAAAAGCTGTGAGGAGGCCGCCCGGGATCTGGGTGCGGGCAGGGCACGCGTCTTCTTCGATATCACGCTGCCCTTGATCATGCCGGGCATCGTCTCCGGCATGCTGCTGAGCTTCGCCATGAGCTTCGACGACGTGATCATCAGTATTTTCGTCACCGGTGTGAGCGTCAATACGCTGCCGATCCTGATCTACACCCAGCTCAAGACCGGCGTGACGCCCAAGGTGAACGCCCTGTGCACGCTCATGTTCCTCGCGACCCTGCTGATCGTCGTACTGTCCGCTCTGATCGGGCGGCTCGGCAATAGAAAAAGCCCCAAATAATCCTCAGGAGGAATGGTAAATGAAAAAGACTCTTGCGCTCGTTCTGGTCATGGCAATGTGCCTGGCGCTGCTGTCCGGCTGCGGCGGCGGCAAGAAATCCGGCGGCACGCTCAACATCTATACCTGGGCCGAAATGTTCGACCAGGACGTGCTGGACGGATTCGAGAAGGAGACCGGCATCACGATCAACTACACCAACTTCGACTATGACGAGACCATGCTGGAAAAGCTGGAGGCCTCCAACGGCGGCGAATATGACCTGGTCATCGCCGACGACTATATCATCGAGACCGTCATCGCCGAGGGTCTGGCGCAGAAGCTCGACCGCTCCAAGCTCTCCAACTGGGGCAACATCAACCCCATTTATCAGGGCCAGTTCTACGATCCCACCGACGAGTACACGGTCCCCTACGGCGCGGGCGTGCAGACCATCGCCTACGATCCCGCCGTGGTCAGTGTGCCCGTTCGGGGCTACGCGGACCTGTGGGACGCTTCCTTCAGGGACAGCATCGCGATCACGGCCAACTACCGCGTCATGATCGGCATGGCGCTCAAGGTACTGGGCTACAGCTACAACACCAACGATCTGGCGCAGATCGAGGAGGCCGGAGAGCTGTTTTACAAGCTGGCCGACAACATCCGTCTCATCAAGGACGACAATGTGCAGGACGACCTGATCTCCGGTGAGGTCAGCGCCGCCGTGATGTACACCTCCCAGGTCACGATGGCCAAGCTGACCAAGCCCGAGCTGGAAGTCGTGTACCCCACCGAGGGCATCGGCTTCGGCATCATGGGCATGTTCATCCCCTCCCAGGCGCCCAACGCCGACGCGGCGCTGCAGTTCATCAACTACATCCTGCAGCCCGAGATCAGCGCCAAGAGCTTTGAATACCTGGGCTACTACTGCACCACCAAGGCCGCCGACGACCTGATCGCCGAGGAATACCGGGAGTTCCTGGTGCTGCCCGAGGAATTCCGCGCCGACGACATGGAGATGATCGGCAACATCAGCCCCGAGGCCGCGGCCAAGCAGGAGGAGATCTGGATCGAGTTCCGCAACCGCTGCGGTCAGTGAGCCATGATCGACGCCGAACGGCTCCTGAGGGAGTTTGAAACGCTGGTCTCCTTTGACTGCGAGTCCTGTCACGAGGGGCGCATCAAGGAGTACCTGAAGGAAAAGCTGCTCTCGCTGGGGCTGACGGTGTCCGAGGACGACGCGGCCCGAAAGCTGGGCTCCGGCGCGGACGGCGCCGGGAACCTGCTGGGCCGGCTGAAAGGAAAAGAGGAGGGGACTCCCCTCCTCTTTTCCGCCCATATGGACACCGTCGCCCCCGGGCGGGGCAAAAGAGCGCTGCGGCACCCCGACGGGACCGTCACCTCCGACGGAACGACCGTGCTCGGCGCCGATGACGCCGCGGGTCTGGCCGCCATCCTCGAGGCGCTGACGGTCATCCGGGAACGGGACCTGCCCCACCCGGAGATCGAGGTGCTCTTCACCGCGGCCGAGGAGCCCTACTGCCGGGGCAGCGCTGTATTCGACTACACGGCGCTGCGCTCGAAGACAGCCTATGTCCTCGACCTCTCCGGACCGGTGGGCACGGCTGCCGTCCGGGCGCCATCGATCCTTTCGGTTGACATAATCATCCGCGGCCGGGCGGCGCACGCCGGTTTCGCGCCGGAGGACGGCATCAACGCCCTGACCGCCGCGGCCCGGGCGCTCGCGGCGCTGCCCACGGGGCATGTCGCCGACGACACCACGTTGAATTTCGGGGTGATCGAGGGCGGCACGGGCAAGAACATCGTCCCCGCCGAGATACGCATCCGCGGGGAGATCCGTTCCCTGCGCCATGAGGCGGCCCTCGAACAGGCCGACGCCGTTCGTACCGTCTTTGCGCGGGAAGCCGGGATCCTCGGCGCCGCGGCGGAGGTCACCGTCACGGAGGAGATCCGCGCCTACAGCATCGGTGAGGACGAGTACCCGGTCCGCCGCTTTCGCGGGGCGCTTGCCGCGATGGGGCTGGGAGAGGGCGCGCTGCTCACCACCTTCGGCGGCAGCGACAACAACCGCTTCGCGGCCCACGGCATCCGCGGCATCGTCATGGCCTGCGCCATGAACGACGTGCATACGGTGCATGAATATACACAGATCCCCGAGCTGGAGCGCTGCGCCGCGCTGACGCTGCGGCTGATGACGATGGAGGAAACAGACAGATGAAAGTGCCGCTCCGGTACCAGATCACCAATTACGACTGCGGTCCCACTTCCCTGCTCAACGGCCTGAGCGTGCTCTTCGAGCGCCATGAGATCCCGCCGGAGATCCCCCAGCGGCTCATGCTGCTGTGTATGGACAACTTTGACGAGCACGGCGCCGCGGGACGCAGGGGCACCACCCACGCCGCCATGCGTTACGCGGCCGACTGGCTGGGGCGCTTTGCCGACACCGGCGCCATCGACCTGGAATGCCGGTATCTGACCGGCGCGGAGGTCACGCTCGCGGAGGGCAGCGGTCTGCGCGATGCACTCGATCGCGGCGGCACGGCGGTAGCCTACATCGATCTGGACGGCTGGCACTACATCCTGCTCACCGGCGTCGAGGGAGACACGGTCTATGCCTTTGATCCCTGGATCCTGCCCGAACCGTTCCCGGTGCCGGACGTGAAGACCGATTACGACCACCCCTACTCGTACAACCGCGTCGTGCCGCTCTCCCGGTTCGAGAGCACGGACATCCATCCCTATTCCTTCGGGCCGTATGAGACCCGCGAGGCGGTGCTCATGCGCCGCCGGGAAAAATGACCTCCCGCACAGCAAAGGACGGCGGCCGCTGCCA